>PHBF01000257.1 GCA_002841905.1 Deltaproteobacteria bacterium HGW-Deltaproteobacteria-17 | reverse complement strand
GGACCTTCTCCAGCGCCGCCTGATCCTTGCTCTCCATGGCCTTGGCGAGCTCGCGCATGGTCTTGCTGACTTCACCCAGCATGTCCTGGTATTCCTTGGCAAAACCCTTCAACTTCTCGTCCTTGAGCTTCACGCCGTCGATCTTGCCCTTCAACTTGTCCATGTCATCGGCCATCGCGATGAAATCCTTCGGACCGGCCTTGGTGGCGTCCAGGGAGCCGTACTTGGTCTTGATCTCCTGATTCTGGTTGATCACGCCGATCAGATCGTTGCACTGCTTCACCTTGCCCTGGCAACCGAACATTCCCATCACGAAAACTGCCAACATCAAATATTTTACCTGTTTCATCTGTAGACTCCTTTCCTGAATCATCCGTGGGTTGAAAACGCCTGCCCCGAAGTAAGGCGTATTTCTCTTCGATGGTCAAGCTGAAATTCAATTTGTAAGAGCGCCCCCAAGGGCCGCCTTTTTTTCGGGTTTCCCATTTTCGGTTTTCAATCTCGGCCAAAGGCGACTATACTGCCTGCCACTTTAGGTGATCGCCCGTGTGGATGGTTCCTGTCTTCCTATTTCTTTTCGTCGCCGGAATCGGCGTCGGGATCCTGTGGAATCGTCATCGGTCGAAGGCCTCCCGCAATACTGTGCCTTCAGGCGCCGAGACCCCCTCCCCGCCGTCGTCCCCCCGTGTGGAGACCTCCCCGCAGCCTTCCACCCTCCTGCTGCAGTTGTCACGTCATGCGTTCGTCCACATCGACGCGCAGGAGCGCATCGACTGGGCCAACGCCGCGGCCGTCGAGCTCTTCGGGCTCCCCGCGACCCTGCCCGTGGCCGCCGATGGCGTCATTCCCGATTACCGCAACGTCGCCTCCAGCGCCCACAGCGAGGTCCTGAAGTCCCCCGACTGCTTCGAGACCGTCCTGCGCGTGGTCCGGGTGCGTGATCAGGGCGATGACCTCGACGACTCCGGCCCCGGAAGGTTCTGGCTCGTCATCGACGAGATCCGCAACGTCTCGGACTGGGTCGAAAACTCCCGTGAAATCCCCGCGCTGCCCCCGGAGATCGAGGAGCAGCCCGTGGAGCCCGTCCTGTACGATCGACTCCGCGTCGAGATGTGGCGGATGTTCTCCCAGGACGCCCCCGAGAACCGCAGCGCCATCCTGAAGATCCTGAACCTGCTGGGACCGGGCATCGGCCTGAGCCGCATCAACTTCTATGAAATCCAGCCCGACCAGAGCATGATCTGCCAGTCCGAGTGGTGCGCCCCCAACCAGAAATCCAGCGTCGGGCTGGTGCTGCCATCCTTCATCGTCAAGCCGTTTTTGTCCGAGGAGTTCTTCGTCTGCACGCCGCCTTCGGTGATGCAGGCCCTGCCCGCGATCGTGCGCCCCCTGGCCAAGCCCATCCTTTGGGGCATCTTCCACACCTACGGCATCGAGACGGTCATCGCATGCCCGATCAAGATCGAGAACACCTTCGAGGGCGCCCTGATGCTCTGCATCGGCCGGGACCAGCCGGAGTCCTCGAAGTTCTCCCGGATCGACGGTCTCCTGCGGAGCCTGCTCGAGGACGCGCGCCAGCTCATCGGACACACCATGTACCGGCTGCGCATCGAGGAGAGCCGGCGACGCACGCAGGACGCCCTGCGCGAGAGCGAGACGAAGTACCGCAACATCTTCGAGAGCCTGCACGACGTGTACTACCGCACCGACATCGGCGGCCGCATCACCCTGATCTCGCCTTCCTGCCTGCAGGTCTTCGGCTACCGGCCCGAGGAGATGACCGGCCGGAACCTGCTTCAGGACCTCTACATCCGGCGTGAGAAGCGGGTCGAGTTCCTCGAGCGCATCGACACCGACGGCCGCGTCCTGGAGTTCGAGACCCTCATGAAGAACAAGTCGGGGGCCGAGATCTGGGTGTCCACCAACGCCAACTATTATGTCGACGAGAACAACAACGTGCTGGGCATCGAGGGCATGATGCGCGACATCACGGAGCGCAAGAACCTCGAGGACCAGTTGATCCGCGCCGAGCGCATGGCCGCCGTGGGCACCCTCGCAGGCGGCGTGGCCCACGAGTTCAACAACATCAACCTCGCGATCCTCGGCTTCGCCGAGCTGGGCCTGATGCGCAACGGTCTCGAGGAGGAGGCCCTGCACTACTTCCGCGTCATCCGCAAGAGCGCGCTGCGGGCCAAGAACATCACCAGCAACCTCCTCACGTTCGCGGGCAGCACCATGGGCAAGGTGAGCTCCGGCAACGTGTGCACCGTGCTCGACGACACCCTGCAGATGATCAAGCACGAGCTCTCCACCTCGGGCATCACGGTGGAGAAGAACTATCAGGATGTCCCCGACACCTTCATGGACTCCTCCCAGATCGGTCAGGTCTTCCTCAACATCCTGATCAACGCCCAGCATGCGCTGATCGACCGCCCCGAGAAGAAGATCACCCTGCAGACCTCCCACGAGGGAGGGTTCGTGGCTGTCTCGATCACCGACAACGGCTGCGGCATCCCGCCCGAGCACATCAAGCGCATCTTCAGCCCGTTCTTCACCACCAAGGGCGAGCACGCCAAGGGCGACGCCCCCATGGCCACCGTGCGCGGCACCGGGCTGGGCCTGAGCGTCAGCCACTCGATCGTGCAGAACCACCGGGGCTCCATCGAGCTGCAGAGCCGCGTCAACGAGGGCACGACGTTCACGGTGAAGCTGCCCGCCTCCAAGGTCCTCCGCAAGGCCGAGTCCACCCCAGCCACCCGCACCCTCGAGCCGTTGATGCAGTTGAAGATCCTGATTCTCGACGATGAGGAGGACCTGCGCGCCCTGCTGTCGAGCTACCTGCAGAAGCAGGGGCATGTCACCCGGGACACCGATGACGGCACCGACGCGCTGGCCATGCTGCGCAAGGAGCGCTTCGATCTGGCGCTGGTGGACCTCCAGATGCCGGCCATGAGCGGCCGGGAGTTCATCGACCGTCTCGCGGCCCTGCCCAGGGAACGGCGCCCCAAGTTGATCGTGGCCAGCGGCCAGGATGTCTCGACCGGCCTCGAGTCCGACCTGGTGTCCTCGGTGCTCACCAAGCCCTTCCGACTGGCCGAGGTCGCTTCGGCGATCTCGGCGGCCTTCCTTCCACCACCCCGGGAGTGAACCATGTCCGGCCCCATCGTCCGCCTGTCCGACTATGTCCCCTGCGCCTTCCGCATCGAGCGCGTCGAGATGAGGCTCGAGCTGGACCTCGAGTGCACGGCGGTGAACACGCTGATGACGGTGCGCCGCACGGGTCCGGCCGACGCCGTCCTGGAGCTCGACGGCCAGGAGCTCCGGTTCGAGGGCGTCACCCTCCAGGGTCGCGAGCTGGAGAACGGCGAGTTCGAGACCACGCCCGAGAAGCTCCGCATCTTCCAATGCCCGGACGTCTTCGATCTCGGGATCCGCAACCGCATCTTCCCGGCCGCCAACACCGCTCTCGAGGGGCTGTACACCTCCGGCGGCATGCTGTGCACCCAGTGCGAGCCCGAGGGCTTCCGCAGGATCACCTATTTTCTCGACCGGCCCGACAACCCCTGCCTTTTCTCGGTGTGCCTGGTGGCCAGCGCCGCCGCGTTTCCTCGCCTGCTCTCCAACGGGCACCTCGTGGATTCGGGGAAGCTGGCCGACGGCCGCCACTTCGCCCGCTGGGAGGATCCGTTTCCCAAGCCGTCGTACCTCTTCGCCGTCGTCGCGGGCGACCTCGTCTGTGTGGAGGACACGTTCACCACCGCCTCCGGACGACCCGTCACCTGCCGGGTCTGGGTCGAGCCCCACAACCGTGATCGCGCCGGCCATGCGCTGGCCTCGCTGCTGCTGGCCATGCGCTGGGACGAGACGACCTTCCACCGCGAGTGCGACCTGGACCTCTACCAGGTCGTCGCCGTGGACGCCTTCAACGCCGGCGCCATGGAGAACAAGGGCCTGAACATCTTCAACTCCCGGTACGTGCTGGCCTCCCCCGAGACCGCCACCGACGCCGACTACGACGGCATCCTGCGCGTGATCGGCCATGAGTACTTCCACAACTGGAGCGGCAACCGCGTGACGCTGCGCGACTGGTTCCAGCTCTCGCTCAAGGAGGGCCTGACGGTCTTCCGCGACCAGGAGTTCACCTGCGACACGCTCTCCCGTGGCGTCAAGCGCGTCACCGACGCCAGACTGATCCGCACCGAGCAGTTCGTGGAGGACGCCGGCCCGCTGTCGCACCCCGTGCGGCCGACCTCCTACGTCGACATCAACAACTTCTACACGCGCACCGTGTACGAGAAGGGCGCCGAGGTCATCCGCATGATGCACACCTGGATCGGCGCCGACGCCTTCGTCGCCGGCCTGGACCTGTACTTCGCCCGGCACGACCACGGGGCCGCCACGGTGGAGGATCTGATCGCCTGCCTGGCGGAGGCCTCCGGACAGGATCTTTCCCTCTTCCTGCGCTGGTACGACCAGCCGGGCACCCCGGTGCTGCGCGCGACCTGCGTGCTCGTTGACGGACAGGCCCGCCTGGGCCTGTCCCAGACGAACCCCAGGGCCCCGGCGGACGCCGGCCCGCTGCCCATGCCGGTGGTCGTCTCCTTCGTCGACGCCGACGGGGAGACCTGCCTCATCCGGGACCCGGGCATCGAATGCACCGACGCCTCACGCACGTTGGGCCTGTTGAAACTCACCCAGGCCGCGCAGGATTTCGTCATCACCGGGATCCCGGCCGACGCCACCGTCTGCTGGCTCGGCGGCTTCTCGGCCCCCGTGATCCTGGAGACCGAGGACGACGTGCCGTCGATGCTGCGCCGCGCCGCCGCCGCGCCGGATCCCTACAACCGGTGGGACGCGGGCAACTCCCTGATGCTCACGCTGGTCCGCCAGGATCTGGAGGGCACCTCGCCCCCCGTGTTCGCCCAATACCTCGA
>PHBF01000256.1 GCA_002841905.1 Deltaproteobacteria bacterium HGW-Deltaproteobacteria-17 | reverse complement strand
TCGCCGGTGAGCATCTCGTAGAAGATCACCCCCAGGCTGTAGATGTCGCTGCGGAAGTCCCCGATGACGCCGCGGGCCTGCTCGGGAGCCATGTACTCGGGGGTGCCGGCGATGGTGTCCTCGGTCTTGATGCGCGCCAGGTGGGCGACACCGAAGTCGAGGATCTTCACCTGGTCGTAGGTGTCCTCGTACTCGAGCTTGTACGGCCGCTGCGGGTCGTCCTGCAGATGGACGAGCTGGCGCCGGCCCTGCTTCTTCACCAGGAAGATGTTCTCAGGCTTGAGATCCTGGTGGACGATGTGCTCGTCGTGGCAGGCCGCCAGCGCGGAGGCCACCTGCGTGAGGATGTTGACCGCGCGGTAGACCGGGAGCGGGGAGGCCTTGTCGATCAGATCGACGAGCTCCTCGCCCTCCATGTACTCCATGACGAAGAATGGTATGGCGTCGTCGGTGTACCCGAAGTCGGTGATCTGGACGATGTTGGGGTGCTGGATCTTCGCGGCCGCGCGGGCCTCGAACAGGAAGCGCTCCACATACTCCCGGTAGTCCTTGAACTTCGGGTGCAGCACCTTGACCGCGAAGGTGCGTCCGATGAAAACGTGCTCTGCCTTGTAGACCTTGCCCATGCCACCCCGCCCGAGGACGTCGAGGAGCAGGTACGATCCGACCTTGGCGCCCATGCGGGGGTCGGGCGGCGGGATCAGGTCCGTTCCGTCGTAGGGGCACACCTCTCCGTCGTCATGGAACAGTTTGTGACAGCGGGGGCAGAACAGCATGGGTCAGCTCCGGATGTGCGAACCATGTCACAGAAGCAGGCGGAAAGCCAGGGTGATGCTCTCGGGCGTTCCGGCGCGGGTGCCGGACATGATGCGCCGGCCGGGGATCCCGAGCTCCTGGAGTTTTTTGGATATTGCTAAAAAGCGCAGGTTGGCCAGCTCCTCATCGGCCGCCGTCACCTGGAACACGATGGCCAGCTGGGCGTTCTGGTTGAGCAGCTCGGCGACCCGCCGGCACTCCTGCTCCCCGGCGACCGTGAGGGCCGCCGAACCCGCCGCGAACATGCCTCCGTCGAGCTCCATGCCGTCGGCGACCGCCTCGCAGCCGTTGGCCTCCACCTTCGCCCCACGGCCGCTGGAGGGACAAAGATCGGTGGCTCCCCGGACGCCGTCGCCGTCGGGATCGTCGCTGTCGACGGGCTTGACGACCGTTGTGACGCCCCCTGGCTTCCTGCCGGCCACGGGCATCACGATGGGTGCCGGCTTGCCGGCGAAGTCGAAGCGCACCTCCACGCCGGCTCCCAGCATCCAGGGATCGGCCACGTCGGACATCCAGATCTGCTGGAGCTTGACATAGAGGCCGGCGCCCAGGGGGCAGGTGTCGCAGCGCAGGTCGAGCTTGACGACCGTCGAGGTCCACAGGGAGCCTGCGTCGCGCGTGGGAGCCAGCGTGAGCGCCGGACCGGCCGTGACGCCGGCCTCCCAGGTCTGGGAGAGGAACAGGAACGGCCTGGACACGCCCACGAGCAGGGTCACGTTGCCCACGAAGGCCGTGCCCGCAAAGAAGGCCAGATCCAGGCCCGCCGAGGCACGCACGTTCCAGCGGGGGAAGATGCCGGGCAGGGCGAGTTCACCGGCCCCCGTGAGGGCGACGGCGGTCGTGGACACGCCATCGGCCATGCGGTCGTTGAGGTTGAGCAGGGTGCCTCCACCCCCGGTACCGGAGAGTCGGGGCCCCTGGGCCATGGCGGGGGCGGACGTCCAGAGCAGGCACAGACAGCAGGCGGTGGCGAGGAGCTTCATGGGTTCACTTCTTCTTGTTGGCCTTGCGGGCCTTGCGGGAGTCCTTGCGCTTCTTCTTGAGCTTGTCCTTCTCGGCCGAAGACAACTGCGGACGCTTCTTCACAGGCCCGCCGGGGCCCATGGCCTCCTCGCCGGGCCCGGGACCTCCCATGCCCCCCATGCCCGTGAAGCTCATCAACTCGTCCATGTTGAGCTCCTTCATGGCCTTGAGCTGGGAGAGCTGCTTGAACCCGGGGATCTTGCTGAGCAGCCCCCGGTTCTGACCCATCGCGCCCATGATCTGGCGCATGGTGACGAAGCGGATCAGCAGTTGACGCACGTCCTCGGGCTGGCGGCCGCAGCCTTTGGCGACGCGGGCGACGCGCCGGTCGTCGAAGGTGATGGGGATCTTCTTGGCCTGCTTCATCTTCATGCGGTTGAGCCAGTCGCCCGGCAGCTGGAAGAACAGGTCGGGCTTCTTGCGCTCGGAGGTGGTCATGGAGTGGATGATCGCCTCGATCCGCGTCAGTTCGCGGTCATCGAGGACGATGTCCTTGGGAAGGCCGTCGGGGAAGAACGGCAGCTTCTCGATCATGTCCTTGAGCGAACCCATCTTCTGGATCATGCGGATCTGCTCGAGGAAGTCGGCCATGTCGAACTTGCCAGCGAGCATGCGCTCGGCGTCCTCTTCGGCCTTCTCGGCGTCGACGACGCCCTCGAAGTCCTTGACCAGGCCCACGACGTCGCCCATGCCGAGGATGCGCTGTGCCATGCCCTCGGGGCGGAAGATCTCGAGCTTGTCGAGGCTCTCGCCGATGCCGAGGAACTTGATCGGCCGCCCCGTGACGGTCTTGACCGAGAGCGCGGAGCCGCCGCGGGCGTCGCCGTCGAGCTTGGTGAGGATCGACCCGGTGATGCCCAGGCGATCGTCGAAGGCCTTGGCGGTCTTCACGGCGTCCTGTCCGATCATGGCGTCGAGCACGAGGAAGATGTTCCCCGGATTCACGCGCTTCTTGATCTCCGAGAGCTCCTCCATGAGCACTTCGTCGATGGCCAGGCGGCCGGCGGTGTCCAGCAGCACGGTGTCGCGGCCGTTCATCTTGGCGTGCAGGATCGCGCGTTCACAGATCCCCGGGGGATCCTTCACGCCCTCCTCGAAGTACACGGGGTAGCCCAGGCGCTGTCCGAGCACCTTCAACTGCTCCACGGCCGCGGGGCGGTAGACGTCGGCGGCCACCAGCAGCGGCTTGCGCTGGTGGGTCTTCTCCAGGAAGCGGGCCAGCTTGGCGCAGGTGGTGGTCTTGCCGGAGCCCTGCAGACCGACCATCATGAACACGGACAGACCCTTCTTGGGCATCTCCAGGGAGGTGTCCACGGGGCCCATCAACTGCACCAGCTCGTCGTAGCAGGCCTTGATGAAGTGCTCACCCGGGCTGACCTTCATCTTCTGGCCGGCTTTTCCGCTGGTCTTCAGTTGCAGGATCTGGCCGGAGAGCCGCTCCTTGACCTTGTTGAGGAAGTCCTTGGCGACCTTGAAGTCGACGTCGGCTTCGAGCAGCGCCATGCGCACGTCGCGCAGGGCATCGGAAATGTTGTCTTCGTTGATCTCGGCGACACCCGTCAACTTGTGTCGTGCCGCGCGGAATCCGTTGGTCAGGGTATCAAGCATGGTCCTATCTCCGTCCAGCTATAACTGATGTTCGATAAAGTACAGCAGCAGGTATTCCTCTGCGATGCGCTTGGGGCCGGCCGCCCCGGTCACGCGGCGGCTGCGGGCCTCCTGGATTCGCTTCTTGAAGAAGCGGTAGATTCCGAGGGAGCGTTCCTGGAGGCTGTCCATGGCGCCCCTCGGCAGCCCGGATGCATCTAAGTCCAGACCCGCCGTGGATGCAAGACCGATTCGATCCCTCTCCTCTGTTTTTTCCCGCAATTCCTCGTACGTGGTTCCAAAGAGAAACTCCTGGAAGGCCTCGGTGATCTCGGTCTCCTCGAAGTTGTCCGCGAAGAATTCCACGAAGTGCGGGGTGGCGCCCAGGCTCAGCAGGGAGGTGATCTCGGAGATGCCCATGAGCGTGCCGATGGTGACGCGGACCTTGCGGCGGGCCTCCCAGATGCTCTCCATCAGGGGGGCGAAGTGGCGCAGCGCCTGGATCGCGGCGTCTTCCCAGAGGGTGATGAGGAAGCGGGCGGCGTCCCTCCGGTGCTTCTCGGCCACCTGCGGGGAGGAGACCACGGACGCAAGCAGCTCGGCGGTCATGCGGTTGTAGATCCGGCCGACCAGGCAGCGCTCCAGCGCGCGCAGCAGGACGGCGCGGTCCCCGGGATCGGTGATGCGGCCCTCGACGGCGGCGCCGAGGTAGCCCCAGAAACTGATCTCGAGATCGATCAGGGCCTTGCCGATGATGGTGCGTCCGGGCAGGCGAAGGTCGAAGTCGCTCAGGTGGGCGAAGCCCAGGATGTCGATCTCGGTGTCGAGCGGGTCACCGCCGACGAGCCGTGCGCGGTCGACCTCGGGCATCTCCAGGACGAGGGCATGAAAGCGCTGGATCCGGTTCCACTTCAGGCAGATCCGGGAGACGAGCGCCTCCTGTCCCGGCACCCGGGCCAGCAGGTCGGTGACATCGAGGATCAGGCCGAACTCCTCGGACGTGAAGGGCCCCACGTTGGGGCGGATTTCCGGTACGACTGAAGCGGGGGGCATGAAGCCTGGGACTAGTGGTTGAAGCGGGCGCCGAGGCCGAACTGAAGGTACTGGTCCGAAGCGCTGTCGGCGGTGCGGGCACCCTTGTCGTTGAAACTGAACTGGTAGCGGGAGTAATCGAAGGTGACGACGATCTCGAGCTGCTGGGTCAGTTTGTAGCCGAACAGGAAGCGGAGGCCGAGCCCGTACAGGCTGGATTCGCCATAGTACTCGCCCTCGGCCAGATCACCGGCGCCCAGGGGCAGGTAGAAGCTCAGGCCCGCCTCGACCACCGCGACGTTGGCGAGGTTCATGCGGACGTCGGCGCCCAGATCAATCGAGGAATACGACACGCTCGGGACATCGAGGACGTTCTTCTTCGCGAAGCTCCAGGTGCGCATCGCGTAGCCCAGGCGCGGCGTGATGTGGATGTTCTCGCCGACCGGGTGGCGGTAGAGCAGGCCTGCGTTGATGTCCATCACGGTCGTGCTGACCTTG
>PHBF01000255.1 GCA_002841905.1 Deltaproteobacteria bacterium HGW-Deltaproteobacteria-17 | reverse complement strand
GAGCCTGGCATGTTCATTGTGCTGGGCGTGATGGGATGCGGCGACCTTGATCCATGCGAGTTGCTCGCTGGTGGTGCCGTATTCGTACATATGCCGCATTGCACACATGGCGTACATATTCGTGACGTTGGGGCCATAAGGCATTTCGAACGGAAAGTCCGGCGCTTGCTGGTTGTAGTAACGGACGGGCTTGCCTTCTTTCGCATCGGCAACCGGCCTGCCTGCCAGCGTGATCAGCGCCACATTGCAATGCCCCGCGGCGATGGCCTGCGCCGCGTGATTGACGTGGACGATGTAGGAAGACCCGCCGGTCTCGGTGCTGTCCATATGACGCACATTGTTGAGGCCCATGTATTCGATCATGTTGATCGGGCCCAACCCCGGAGCGTCGCCGGCGCAGAAATATGCGTCAACATCGTCCTTTGAAAGACCTGCATCCGCCAGCGCGCCCTTCGCGATCTCGGCGTGAAGTTGCGGCAGCGTCTTGTCCAGCGCCGCGCGGCACGGATGCTCATAGATGCCGACTATGTAGGATTTTCCGTTGATACCCATCCCTATTCCCTTATCATGATTTACTTATTGCTTAGCGCATTCATGGGGGATACGTCCAGTCCGTCCACAAAAGGCGGAAGCGCCGGTTGCGGCCGATCGGAAGAACAGGTCGAGCGAGGGAGGAACGGATTGGGGACGGTGAGGATTGAAAACGCGGGCGGCGTCAGGACCGTCACGCTTGCACGCGTTGAAAAGCGCAATGCCCTTGACGCAGGAATGCTCGAGGGCCTGACCGCCGCCTTTCGGCAGACACCGCCGGAGGAAGAACGCGTCACCGTTATTCGCGCCGAAGGCTCTGTGTTCTGTTCCGGCCTCGATTTGCGCGTGCGAGACGCAGGAACGCTCGGGGCGGTATCCATCGAAACGATGCTGCACGCGATCGAGACTTATCCCTTGCCGGTGGTCGCGGTCGTTCAGGGCGATGCAATCGCAGGCGGCAACGAACTCGCGCTGCACTGTGATTTTGTCATCGCCAGCACGGACGCGCGATTTGGCATGTCGCTCGCCAAAATTGGCCTCGCCCCCACCTGGTTCCTGGCGAAGAAAATTCTCGAAGTCGCCGGGCCGGTCGGCGCGCGGGAAATGCTGCTGCTGGGCGACCTGCTGACCTCGCACCGGATGCACGAACTCGGACTGATAGCCCGGATCGCGCCCGCAGCAAAACTGGAAGAGGAGGCTTCGAAGATCGTCTCCCGACTGGCCGCCAACGCGCCGCTGTCCTTGCGGGCCATGAAGGCGATGCTGGTACGCGCCATGACTTTCCGCGACGGCGTGCCGCATGACGATATAGACCGGCTTGTGCGCGCCGCGGGAGACAGTGCCGACGCGCGGGAGGGCATTGCCGCCCTTCTCGAGCGCCGGACGGCGGTTTTCAAAGGCCAGTAAAAAAAGGTGACAGGACCAATGTCTGTTCGAATGAAAAAAGCCTGGCAGGAGCTCACGGCTGCCAACGTCGCGGCGCTCGGCGGCGAGCTTGGCATCTACCAGATCGCCGACGAAAAAGAACATGTCCTCCGCATCGGTTTTGCTGGCGGGCGTTCCCTTTTCGGGTTGCGAGGAGAACTCCTCAAGGCGCTAGAAGAATATCGCGGCGGCCGCACCCTCTTCCGGGTCGAGATAAACTGCCAATACATGAGCCGTTACGAAGAACTTCTGATGGTCCATATGGCCGACTACGGATCGCTCCCGGCGGGAAACGCCTCCGAAGGCAACCGCAAAATCGGCCGGCTGAGCATCGGCTGAGATATCCGAAACGACGCGAGAAAGTACAAGGCCGCAAAGGCCGGACGATAGCAAGGGAAGGAAGATCATGGATTTTGCCATAACGGACGAGCAGCGGCTCATCGTCGAACAGGTGCGGCGCTTCGTGCGCGAGGAAGTCGCCCCACTTGAAGACAAGCTCGATCCCGACGAGAGCCGGCTCGGCGCCAGCGATTACGCGCGCCTCGTCTCGAAGGTGAAGGACATGGGCCTGCACGGCCTCGGCGTTCCTCCCGAATACGGCGGCCCAGACATCGATACCGTCACCATGACGCTGATCGCGATCGAAATTTCGCAGCATCGCGCGGGCCTGTATTCGCCCTGCTACGGAAGCTTCGGCGGCGCCGGGCTCGCCCACCTTTACGAGGCGAGCGAGGATCTGAAAAAGCGTTATCTCTATCCGACGCTGAACGGCGAGAAACACGGCTTTTTCGGACTGACCGAACCGTCCGGCGGCTCCGATCCGGCGCGCGCCATACAAACCCGGGCGGTCAAGGATGGCGATGACTGGGTCATCAACGGCGCGAAGATTTTCATCTCCGGCGCGGACAAGGCGGAATACGGCATCGTTTTCGCACGGACCGATGCGGGCAAGGGCCGCAACGGCATTACCTGCTTCATCGTCGATACGGATACGCCCGGGTTTCACGTCCGCCGCGTCGTCCACACGCTTCGATCCGCCTATTATGCGACGGAGCTTCAGTTCGAGAACATGCGCGTGCCGTCAGCCAATGTGCTGGGCGAGGTGAACAGGGGATTCGCGATCGCCAACGACCGGCTGAGCCGACAGCGCATTCCTTATGCGGCCAGTTGCATAGGCATCGCCATCAAGGCACAGGAAATGTGCATCGAGTACGCCAAACTGCGCGAGACTTTCGGGGCGCCTCTCGCCACACGGCAGGCTGTGCAATGGATGGTGGTGGACAACGAAATCGACATCCGCACCGCCAGGTGGGCGACGCTGGACGCCGCCTGCAAGGCGGATCGCGGCGAGCCCTTCCGCACCGAAGCCGCCATGGCAAAACTTCTCTCCACGGAAGGCGCCAGCCGCGTCGTCGATCGCGCCATCCAGATTCACGGCGGCTACGGCGTCACCAAGGATCTGCCGCTGGAGCGCTGGTACCGCGAGATGCGGATCCGGCGCATCGGCGAGGGGCCGAGCGAGGTGCAGCGCCTGGTCATGGCTCGCGATCTATTCGGCGCATCGCTATGACGACGGCGGACCTGGCCATGAACGACGATGAAGCGAGACCGCAGCCGCTGCAAGGGGTGAAGGTAATCGATCTGGGTCAGGTATATCAGGGTCCCTACGCCGCCTTCCTGATGGCGAAAGCCGGAGCCGATGTCATAAAGGTCGAGCCGCTCCACGGCGAGCCGGTGCGAATACGCGAGGCGCTGGGCGGCGGAGCGTCGCTGCCGATGGCCATGCTCAATTCCAACAAGCGCGCCATCACACTCAATCTGAAGACCCCGCGGGGATGTGAACTTCTCAAGGCTCTCGTCAGCCGCAGCGACGTCCTGATCGAGAATTACGCTCCGGGTGTCATGGACCGCCTGGGCGTGGGCGCGAAAGCGCTGTTCGAGGTCAATCCGCGCCTCGTATACGCCTCGGCGACAGGCTACGGCCTGTCAGGGCCGGAGCGGGACAGCCTCGCCATGGACCTTACCGTTCAGGCCGCATCAGGCATCATGAGCGTGACGGGCTTTCCGGACGGACCGCCTCTGAAAGCCGGCCCTGCGGTCGCCGATTTCATTTCCGGCACCCACCTTTACGGTGCGATCGTGACGGCGCTGTTCGAGCGCGAACGGACGGGACTCGGCCGTATGGTAGAGGTGGCGATGGTCGAAACCATCTATCCGACGCTTGCCTCCAACCTCGGCATGATCCAGTCCGATCTAGGGCCACCGCCGCCGCGCACTGGCAACCGGCATGGTGGCCTCGCGATCTCGCCCTACAACGTCTATCCCTGCAGGGACGGACACGTCGCGATCATTTGCCTGGTCGAAGCCCACTGGACGAATCTGCTCAAGGCCATGGGACGCGGGGAACTGAAAGACGATCCGCGCTTCATCGACAACGCCGCTCGCGTCACGCATATGGACCAAACGGACGCCGTCGTCGAGGAATGGACGAGAAACCTGACGCGCGCCGAGATTTTCGAGGCGTCGCGCGCATATCGCTTGCCCACCGCGCCGGTGCGCAATCTCGTCGAAGTAATGAACAGCCCGCATATGCACGAGCGCGGCATGCTGCAATGGATCGACCACTACAGTCTGGGACGCATCGTGGTGCCGAACAGCCCCTTGCGGTATCACGGCACGCCGCAGATGATGGGCACGTCCAACGCGAGGCTCGGCGAGCACAATCGCGAAATTTACGGCGGCATGCTGGGGCTCAGCGACAGCGAAATCGACGCCCTGATGGCCGACGGCGTCATCTGACGTCGAGGCTGGACCGATCTTCCCTGCTACTTGTCGAATATGGTTCGGACAAGAAGTAGGCGCGAAAGCGGCCGCTGCCAAAATTCCCACCAGATCGCTAGATCCGTTTCTTGCCGACACCGATCTGGCGCAGAGCTTCGCCAATGACGAGCTTCCCGTCAAAACCATACTGAGCGGCTTGCAATTCTTCCGATCGAGCGTTCCCGAGCACGATGCGACTCAGCACCAGCATCGATAACCGGAGTGCGAATCCCGGTCGAGAGCATGTCGATGCGGGCGCGAATCGGCATGGTCCAGGCGTCCGAAACGCCCGGAAACTGGAGCGCTTGGTCCATCTCCGTCTTCAGGCTGCCGTTTGTGACACCGGGCCGCCATTCATTCTTCGGCTTCAGGTTGATGATCGTCTCGAACATCTTGATCGGAGCGGGATCGGTCGCTTCTGACACGAAGTATCGCTTCTCGTCGGTGAACCGGACAGACAGTTCCCGGGGGCTTAGCTCGGATTGTTCCAGCGCCAGTTTGATGATCTGGTCATGGATGTCACCGGGCACCCGGTTCCATACCCGGCCTGGCGTTGATGGTCGATCTGCCAGTGCCTCCGGCCCGCCGCCAAGGTAGTTGTCATACCAGCGATAAAATGTCCGACGCGGGATGCCCAGCTTCTCCAGCGTACGCCGCGCTGGCAAGTGCGACTGCTCGACGAGCCTGATGATCTCGAGCTTCTCGGATGCCGGGTACCTC
>PHBF01000254.1:5193-5956 GCA_002841905.1 Deltaproteobacteria bacterium HGW-Deltaproteobacteria-17 | reverse complement strand
CAGCTGGCCGAGGTCGAGGTCGTGCGGTTCGCGTCCGGGGCGCCGGTGCTGGAGCTCCACGGCCAGGCCAAGGCCATCGCGGAGCTGCTGGGCGTCACCCAGACCTGGGTGAGCCTGTCCCACGACAAGGAATACGCGATGGCGACGGTGATCCTCGAAGGGGATCCGGGAAAGGTCCACTCATGAGCAACCATAAAAAATCCAACAGCAGGACGACCTCCGAACTTCCGGTCGCAGGCGCCGGCGCCCCGCGGCTGCTCGGGACCTCCGGCCGCATCGCGGTCCTCAACCGCCAGGAGGCCGCCCTGCGCTGCATCCGCGCGATCCGCGACCTGAACTCCTGCGAGGGCACGACCTTCGAGGACGTGGCCATCCTGCCGCGCTCGGATCGCAAGAGCCTGGTCGCGCGCATCGCCTCACGGGTGGTGTTCCTGCCCGGCGAGACCTCCCGTGCCTACGAGGTGACCGACGCCCTGATCCGGCTGCTCAAGTCCCACCGCATCGACGCGGTGTGGCCGGGCTGGGGTTTCCAGAGCGAGAACTGGCGCCTGGCCGAGAGCCTGGAGAAGGCGGGCATCATCTTCCTCGGACCGGGCGCCGGGGCCATGCAGCGCCTGGGCGACAAGATTGAATCCAAGCGCACCGCCGAGAACGCCGGCATCCCGGTGATCCCCTGGCGGACCGTCGCGTCCCAGGCGGAGCTCCCCCTGGTGGCGGAGCTGGGGTTCCCGATCGTGCTCAAGGCCTCCGGCGGCGGCGGCGG
>PHBF01000254.1:0-5003 GCA_002841905.1 Deltaproteobacteria bacterium HGW-Deltaproteobacteria-17 | reverse complement strand
CTCCGTGGGCTACCGCAGCGCCGGCACCTGCGAGTTCCTGGTGGACGACGCGGGACAGCCCTATTTCATGGAGATGAACACCCGCATCCAGGTCGAGCACACCGTCACCGAGGAGGCCTACGACGTCGACCTCGTCCGGGCCCAGATTCACGTGGCCCAGGGCAAGGAGCTCGCCGAATCGCCGTACTCCGCGCTGCAGCAGGACCCCGCCCGACGGCGCTCCGCCTCCCACAGCGTCGAGGTCCGCGTCTACGCCGAGGATCCCTCCGCGGGCTTTGTGCCTGCGCCGGGCCGGATCCGGGCGCTCCACTTCGGACAGGGCCCCGGCATCCGGGTGGACTGCGGCGTGGGCGTCGGCGAGGAGATCTCCCCGCACTTCGACGCCATGATCGCGAAGGTCATGGCCCGGGGCCGCACGCGGGAGGAGGCCGTCACGCGGCTGTCCCGCGCCCTCGACGAGACCCGCATCCTGATCGACGGCGGCACGACCAACATCCCGTTCCTGAGATATCTGATCAATGCCCCCGAGGTCCGCGAGGGACGCCTCCACACGACGCTGATCGACCAGAAGCTCCTCTCGGACTACCTCGCGTTCCCGCGGGAGCTCCTGACGCCTGCCGTCTGCGCCGCCGCGATCTGCGAGCACCGCAAGCGCGAGAAGGACAGCGTCGTCAACTTCATCGCCCGGCCGCTGATCACGGGGAGCGTCGAGCACGCCCAGTTGATCCACCTGTCGGGACCCGGCGGCCTGTTTGCCGCGCACGTGATGCGCGTGGGCCACAAGGAATATTTGTTCAAGATGCCCTACGGGTACGCCACGGCCCGGTGGACCGACGAGGGCGCCGACGAGGGCCTGCTCGAGCTCGACGGCCGGCAGCACAAGATCGTGACCGAGCCCAAGAGCGCCGAGTGGCGGCTCTACGTCGACGGCCACTTCACCGTCATCCGGCTCGTCGACCGCGGCGTGGTGCGCGCCCCCGCGCCGGCCATCGTCACGGCCATCCATGTCCAGCCCGGGCAGGACATCGCCGTGGGCGACCGGCTCTTCACCCTCGAGGCCATGAAGATGGAGCTCGCCGTGACGGCCACCGAGGGCGGCGTGGTCGAGAAGCTCGAGGTCTTCCCGGGCTCGCAGGTGTTCGCCGGCGGCATCCTGGCGCGGCTGCGGGCCCACGACGAGGAGGGCGGCTCCGAGATGCGCATCCCGGTGCTCGAGCAGTTCCCGGCGCCGGATCTGGCCCTGCGCCTCCTCGAGGGCGTGATGCTGGGCTACGACGTGGGCGAGGCCGAGCAGGAGCTCGCCCAGCAGCGCTTCGCCGCGGCCGCGTGGGAGGAGTTCTCCCCGCTGGTGCCCGAGGTGTTCCGCACGGTCGTGCACTTCGCGGCCGCCTCCGAGATCCTCTCCCCCCACCCGAAGTTCCCGTCCGAGACGGCCGCCGCCGGCGTGCGCTCGGCCCGGACCATCCTGACCGACGTCATCCGCCGGCCCAACGTCAACGTCCACCGGCTCCCGGCGGACCTGATCCGCCCCATCGAGCAGCTTTTACCGCTGTACGGGCTGTTCCACCTCGACGAGGGCCCCGCCCTTCACCCGGTGCTGTTCCGGTTCCGGCGCGTCCTCAACCGCGCCCACGCCCGCCGCAGCGCCTGCATGAGCCTGCTGTCGTTCCTCTTCGTCTTCCGCGCCGAGCTGCGGGACCCGCCCGACACCCTGCGCGAGGCCCTGCAGGTGCTCAGCATCGACTCCGAGGGCAACTCCCGCCAGACGGACCTGGTCGAGACCATCCGCGCCATGCTCTACGATCAGCCGGAGCGCAACCGCCGCACCCGGGACATCCGGGAGCTTCTGGCCCGCAGCGCCGAGGAGGCGGACCTGGATCTGGACGCCGTGAAGAAGATCATCCGGCACGCCCGCTGGCCCGAGCTTCTGGCCCTGCACCGCCTGCCCACCGAGAAGAGCCTGCACCTGCTGGCCTGGGCCTTCTGGGGCGAGATGATCCTGCGCGAAGACATCGTCACGCGGTCGCCGCTGCCCGCGTCCTGCCTCCAGCTGGGCTTCGCCCGCAAGAGCGCCAACCCCCGCTTCCCGGAGCGCCGCCGCTTCTTCTGCATGCTCCCGTCGGCCTCCTGGCGGACGGATCTGCAGCAACTGGTCCCGTTCGTGGCCCCCAGCGGCGCGGACTCCCTGGAGCTGGTGCTGGACCGGGCCGAGGCCTCGTCGGCCGAGTTCTGCGCCTTCTTCTCCTCCCTGCCGCTGCGCCTCACCGAGATCACCGTCGTGGATCTGACCGCGGGCACCACGCGGCTGTTCCGGTCCCCGATCGGCCACGCGTTCATCGAGGACACCCAGCTCTGCGGGCTGCACCCGGCCCAGGCCGCGCGGCTGGAACTGTGGCGCTTCTCCGAGTTCACCCTCACCCGCATCGAGTGCGATGACGCGATCCTGTTCTCGGCCAAGGCCAAGAAGAACCCCGACGACGAGCGCCTGGTGGCCATGATCGAGGTCTTCGACCCGCAGGCCCGCACCGACTCCGCCGGGCGCCGGCGCTTTCCGGACGTCTCCATGGGCTTCCGCTCCGCCTGCCAGGCCATCCGGCAGCAGCAGAGCCGCCGCGCCAGGCACCAGCGCCTGCACTGGAACCACCTGGTGATGGGCATCTATCCGCTGCCCATGCTCGACGGCGCCGAGACCGTGGCCATCGCCGAGGATCTGCTCCCCTACTCCACCCGGCTGGGCCTCGAGCAGGTGGTCGTCAACACGATCATCGAGGGCACCCGCATCGACACCCACGGCTTCTACAGCGTGAAGATCCGGGGCCGCGCCAACGAGGGCCTCTCCATCGACCAGGGCCCGCAGGACTCGGCCGTGCTCCTGCCCCTGCGCGAGGAGGAGCGCATGGAGATCCGCGCCCGCCGGCGGGGGCTCAACAGCCCCGAGTCGGTGCTGCGCATCCTCAAGCGGGACGCCGAGGGCCGGCTCACGGGCCGCTTCACCCCCTACGACATCGCCGTGGATCCGCTCCACGGACACATGTTCGGCTTCCAGACCGAGACCCTGGCGTCGGCCAACTGCGGCGTGGTCTTCGGCATCCTGTCGATCCCGACGCGGGCCCACCCCGAGGGCCTCGAGCGCGTGGTGGTGCTCTCCAACCCGCTCCACAACATGGGCTCCCTGGCCGAGCCCGAGTGCCGCCGCATCCAGGCGGCCCTGGACCTGGCGCAGGAGCGCGAGCTGGGCGTGCTGTGGATCCCCATCTCGGCCGGCGCCCACATCGACTTCGAGTCCGGCACCGAGAACCTGGACTGGACCGCCCGCGTGCTGCGCCGGATCGTCGAGTTCACGGAGGCCGGCGGCCGCATCGACATCCTGGTGTCGGGCATCAACGTCGGCGCCCAGAGCTACTTCGACGCCGAGGCCACCATGACCATCTCCACCAAGGGCTTCCTGGTGATGACCCAGGAGGGCGCCATGGTGCTCACCGGCAAGCGCGCGCTGGACTTCTCCGGCTCCGTGTCGGCCGAGGACAACCTGGGCATCGGCGGCTTCGAGCGCATCATGGGCCCCACCGGCCAGGCCCAGGCCCTGGTGCGCGACATCGGCGCCGGACACGTGCTCCTGCTGCAGCACGCCGACCTGGTCACCCCCGGCTCCGACGGCCGCGTGTGCATCCTGCCCTCGGCCGACCCCGTCGACCGCGACGTGTGCGCCTCCCCGTATCCGGCCCACCTGGGCCACGACTTCGCCACCGTGGGCGGCATCTTCTCCGAGCAGCAGAACCCCGGCCGCAAGAAGCCCTTCTCGGTGCAGCCGGTGATGCAGGCCGTGCGCGACGCCGACGGCGTCTGGGTGGAGCGCTGGGGCACCATGGGCGACGGCGCCGAGGGCGTCGTGATCTCCGAGACCCGCGTGGGCGGCACCCCCGTGGGCTTCATCGGCATCGAGGCCACGGGCTTCCCCCGCATGGGCCAGATCCCCACCGACGGCCCCGACACCTGGACCCCGTCGACGCTGTTCCCGCGCGGCTCCTACAAGATCGCCCGCGGCCTGGCGGCGTTCTCCGGGCAGGTCCCGGCGGTCATCTTCGCCAACCTCTCCGGCTTCGACGGCTCCCCCGAGTCCCTGCGCTCCTGGCAACTGATCCACGGCGCCGAGATCGGACGCGCCCTGGTGAACTTCCGCGGCCCGGTGCTGCTGGTGGTCCTGTCGCGCTACCACGGCGGCGCCTACGTCGTGTTCTCGACGGCCCTCAACTCCCGCATGGAGGCCGTGGCCATCACCGGCTCCTACGCCTCGGTCATCGGCGGCTCGGCGGCCGCGGCCGTGGTCTTCGACTCCACCATCAGCGCGGACGTGGAGAAGCACCCCAAGGTCACCGCCCTGCGCAAGGAGCTCGAGTCGGCCACCGGGGGCGCCCGCATCGCCCTGGAGTCCCGCCTCGACGAGACCCGCAACGAACTGAAGATCGCGCTCCAGCAGGAGACCGCCGCCCGCTTCGACGCCGTCCACTCCGTGGAGCGCGCCGCCCGCGTGGGCTCCCTCAAGACCGTCATCGAGCCGGCCCGCCTGCGCCCCTACATCATCGAGTTCCTGCGCACGCACTGCCCCGACGGCCGCGTGTGACCGCCGGATTCGGACGCCCCTCCCCTCTCCTGGCCCTCCACGACAGCCGTTCAGGCACGAGCCGGACCGGCGGGATCACTTCCAGACCCCGGAGTCCACGCCGATGCGCCCGGCCTTGAAGGGCGTGGCGGCGCCGTGGAGCCGGTAATCCTCCAGCGCGCGCTTCACGACGGGGAATCCGTACACCACCACCGGCACGTTCACGGCCACCATCATCAGGTTGACCAGGTCGGAGATGGCCCAGAGGTTGTCCAGCTCCAGACCGGCCACCACGCAGAGCCATCCGAAAGGCACGACCAGCCCCGCGCAGAGGAGCCGGATGAACGTGATGAACCCGGAGCCCCTGGAGATCTGGTTGGCGCTGATCTCGGTGAACGAGATC
>PHBF01000253.1 GCA_002841905.1 Deltaproteobacteria bacterium HGW-Deltaproteobacteria-17 | reverse complement strand
CTTGGTGAGTCCGGCCTTGATCACGCGGGGCAGCGCGGCCGTCGGGGCGGCGTTGCAGAGCTTGATCGCCTGGTCGATGTTGTTCGAACCGACCAACTGCATCACCTGGCTCATGAAAGCTTCCGCGTTGATGTTGTAGCGGAACAGAAGGAAAATGGACCGTTCGATGATGATGGCAATACCGAATGCAGACGCAAACAGAATGACATACATGAATTCACCGCCGTCAACAAATGCCTTTGCAAGACCACTCATTTCCGTATCCTCCGGTAGGGCAATCAAGCCCGGTTAAAGTGAGATGAACCTATAAAAACCTTCCGAAAAAAGCAAACAAATTTCAGCTGTTCCACAAAATCGTCCGGACCTGTTCCTCCGGGCGCTCGCATTTATAACGTATTTTGATCCTCTTGGGAAAGGAAAATGTGCGCATTCGATCAGAAAGGTCCGGTGGCAAGCGAATCGTGTATTTTTTTAAGAAAATCCCTGTAAAAACGGGGATCTTTTTCATCCCAACGCCAGAAGCCACCGTACTCCCAGGCTTTGAAGATCTCGAATTTCGGGCGCGGGATCTGAACTTCGAGAACATCTCCACCGCCGGACTTGGGATCCTGCGCCAGCGCGGTGCCGGAGAGGGTCATCACCATGAACAGGCTGAGAACGGCAAAAAGATGAATGATTCTCATTATTTGGATCCTTTTCCAGCCAGCCGCTCCCGGGCCAGCTCCATCCACGAATCAATGCGGATCTGCAGGGCGCGATCGGTGATTTTCTTTTTCTTCAGAAACTCGCTGTAGGCCTTGGCGTGATAGATGACCTTCTCGGCCCGCTCCTTGTCGGCGAGCTTCCCGATCTGCGGAAAGTCGTCCCAACTGACGTACAGCAGCGCGAGGTTGTAGTGGCACTTCTCGCAGCTCTTGTTCAGGTTGAGCGCATACTCGAACTTGGTCAACGCGGCGTCCCCCTTTTTCTGCAGGAGGTAGCCCGCGCCGAGGTTCAAAGGCAGGCGCCATTCCTTCTTGAGGACGTTGGCGCCACCGAGTTTCTCGGCCTTCTCGAGCAGCTCCACGGCCGTGTTGGTCTCGCCTCGCTCGAGCAGGAGAACCCCCATCGAAAAGACCGCCTCGGGCTGGCTCGCCGCCGAAGGATGCCCGAAGTACTTCTCCGCCTGGGCCTTGTACGAGATCACGGAGAGGTTCATGCCCTTGCTCTCGGCGCCGTCGGCCAGAAAAATGTAATACTTTCCCATCATGTACTGCCACAGGGGGCCGGGTTCGGTCGGAGGGTTCATCTTCTTGTGCAGGGCCAGGATGTAATCCAGCACCGAGCGCATCTTCTCCATGTTCTCCTGCTGGTAGTAGATCGTGGCCATGACCATCATGGCATCAAAATTGGAGTAGTCCTGCTTGAGGATCTCGGAGACCAGGGCCAGGGCCTCCTTGTAGGCCTCGTCGGTCTTCTTGGCGGCCAGGAGCTCGGCCCGGGCCACCTTCGCCCGCAACTGCTCGGCCGCGGTGGGCTCCTTGGCGGGGGTGGCCGGCGCGTCGGTCTTTCCGGGTTCCCCGGCCTTCGGATCGGCCGGGTTCGCGGGATCGGTCTTTCCGGGCTCCCCGGCCTTCGGATCAGCCGTGTCACCCGGCTTGGCGGGGTCTCCCGCGGGGGCGGTGTCGTCGCCAGGCTTCATGTCGGCGGACTTGGGATCGCCGGCCTTCTTGTCGGCATCCTTTTTCTCGGCCGCGGGATCCTTGCCGGCCGTGGTCTTCTTCTTCTTCTTGGAGCAGCCGGAGATCAGCAGCATCGACATCAAAATCCACAAGAGACTTACGGTCCAATGAAGTTTTTTCGAGGTGAACATCATGATCGACCCTTCTCCGGTCAGCGGGACAGCGGCTCCACTTCGGGTTGATAGGAGCGGCGCAGCTTCTTCTTCGCGAATTCCCTGTATTCACCCAGGGCTTCCTCGATGTTCGCGGAGGTCAGTTTCTCGGCCTCCACCAGCTCGTACAGCGCGGTGAACGCCTGGTTGTACTCGTCGGTGACCTTGTCCTGGGGGATGATCGCCAGATCCTGGGCCTGCCCGTCGAGCGTCACGCGGTAGGTGCTGTTGTAATAGGTCTTGCGACGCCACGCGAAGAAGCAGGTCTCGAGCTCGTCGGCCTTGGTCTGGGTGCAGCCCGACTTCTGTACCTCCTCGGGGTTCTTGAGATCTTCCTTGGCCAGCATGGCCAGGTACGGCGCATCCTCGAAGGCCTTGATGCCACGGTACAGCAACAGCATCTTGAGGGCCAGCAGATCGCCCTTGATCTGGGCCACCTGCTTGCGGAAGGCGCCCTTCTGGTTCTTGTACCAGTCGTAGCCGCGGGCCAGGTTGTCCAGGGAGCGGCCGTTGACGAGCATGATCGTCACGGTGTCGGTGGCCGGCTGCAGGACGCTCAGCCAGGCCAGGTTCTGCATGACCTGGATGAGCTTGCCGATGTCGTTGCCGTCGGTGGAGTCGGACTTGATCCCCTTGAGGATGGTCTCGCTGTCCGTGATCGCCGGGATGTTCTTGCCGGCGAAGCGCTTCTTGGCGTTGGTCAGCGCCTTCTGGGCGATGGGCAGCTGCTCCTTGATGTACTTCTTGATGTTCTCGGGCCCCATCTTCTCGCCGGCCTGCGACAGGGCCTGCTGCTCCTTGAGCAGCTGGGCGATGTCCTTGCGCTCCATGATGGTCTTGGTGACGGCCTTGTTGACGTCGCCGGTGGCCTGCAGGTCCTTGAGGAAGTTGGGGTACTTCTTGTTCAGGGTCTGGTACTTGCTGACCGCGTCCATCAGTTCCTTCTCGGGGACGGAGCCGGGCTTCTGCTGGTGGGCCTGGATCTTCTGGACGGCGCCGATCAGTTCCTGGATCTCGGCCAGGCACTCGGCCTGCTTCTTCTCGAGATCCTCCTTGATCTTGGCGAAGCGCTTGGTCAGTTCCTCCCCCTTGCCCTCGAGCTGCTTCTTCCACAGGTCGAAGGCGAGCTTGGCCTTCTCGAACGTGTCGATCTCCGTGGTGGACTTCTCCTTGAAAGGATTCTCGTAGGTCTTCACCAGGGCGTTCTCGGCGTACTGGATCAGCGCGGTGGCGTAGTTGATGACGTGCACGCCCGGATCGAGGCCGGCCTTGACGCCCTGGTCATAGAGATCCTTGTATTCCTGGATGTAGCGCCCGTATTCCTCGGCGGCCTTCTTGGCCTTGTCGGGGTTCTTGGCGAGCACGGTCTGGATGTTGCTCCACTGGTTGGCCTTGCGGAAGGTCAGATCCATGCGGGCCTTCCACATGCTCTCGTTCTCCTTGGTCTTGACCCTGGCCAGGGGCACATACCCGTCGAGGAACCGCTCGTACTGCTCGATCTTGGCGATCATGTCGCGGGAGGCGCCCTCGGACTGGCCCTTCTGGGCGATGAGGTCCTGCTCCATGTTGAAGATGACGTCGGTGTAATACAGGATCTTGTCGGAGACGGTGACCCGGCAGCGACCGCCCTCGCAGCTGCTGCTCAGGCTGTAGTAGTTCTCCACGGCGTCCTCGGAGATGCCCATCTTCTGCGCCAGTTGCTTGATCAGTTCGTTCTCGGCGACCTCGAACTCCTTGTTGTACATCTTCTTGGCCTTGCGGAAGATGTCGAACAGGCGTTCGGCCTGGGCCAGGGTCTTGGCGTGGTACTTGGGTCCGCCCGCCTTGTAGATCCAGAAGAGCTTCTCCTCGGCCAGGACGCGGTAGGTGCTCTCGTCCTTGACCTCGATCTTCTTTTCCTTCTTGATGCGCCAGCCGCCGGGCTTGACCACCGTCAACTCCTGCCACATCTTCATGGCCAGATCCTCCATGAAGAACTTGGTGGCGGCCTCGGCCAGCTCGTAGATCATGAACTCCTTGTAGCCGTCCTGATGGGCGATGGCCATCATCCGGCCCGTCTCGTCCTCGTAGATCTTCTTGTTCAGCACCTCGATCGCGCCCGGATAGTCTCCGAGCTCCTTGGTGCAGGTGTAGATCTTCCAGTACACACCAAAGAGGTTCTTCTCGAACTCCTTGAGCTTCTCGGTCTCCTTGGCGTCGGGACGGCGGCCCTTCATCTGCTCGTCGAGCTGCCGGTACATCAGCAGCGCTTCCTTCCATTTCTTGGGATCGTTCTTGCCGTCGGCCTTGGCCTTCTCGGCGTCGTTGAACACGACCTCGGCCTTCTTCACGAGCTCGTTGAACTCCAGCGCCGAGATCATGAGCATCAACTCCCGGTGCTCCTTGTCGCCGCCGCACTTCTTCTGTTCGAGCTTCTTGATCGAGGCGTCGCGCTCGGCCATGAACGTGCCCTCGGCGCCCGGCTCGGCCTGCTGGAACTTGTAGGTCAGGAACAGCATCTGCGAGGCGTTGATGGCCACGCTGTGCGAACAGTAGGTTTCAAGGATCTGCCAGTAGTACTTCCGGGCCTCGTCGATCTGCTCGTAATGAAGGTAGATGTTCGCGATGTTGTTGATGAACACCGGGGAGTTGTCGTTCTTCGGGTAGATTTTCATGTACTCGAAGGCGTCCTGGATATAATTCTTGAAGTCCGCGCTCAACTCCTTGGGCGTGTACTTGATCAACTTGTTTTCGTCCTTGATGTCGAAGGGCGGCGGCGGGATCTTCAGGTCCAGCTTCTTGTCGTACACCTCGTAGATGATCGCCGCGCTCTCCTTCTGGTGCTTGCTGCCCAGATGCGAGTCGCGCACCTTGCGGCCCCACTCCAGCGTGGTCTGGATGAAGTCCTTGCGTTCCTTCTCCGAAGCGGCCAGGTCGATCATGTAGTCGCGGTAGGCCAGCAGGATCATGTACGATGCATCGTACTCCAGGGAGGAGTTGGGGAAGTCGCGGATGACGCCCTTGTAATACGCGACCACCTTCTCGAACTCTTCGAGGGCCTTCTTGGCCATCGCGGCCTTCTCGGACCCCTGGGCGCTCTTGGCCTGGTCACCGTACTGCACGGCCTTGGCGATCATCGCCTGTCCGGTGTCGATCAGGGCAAAC
>PHBF01000252.1 GCA_002841905.1 Deltaproteobacteria bacterium HGW-Deltaproteobacteria-17 | reverse complement strand
CCGGCCGCCGAGCCGTTCCACCATTTCCTCGGCCTGTTTGCGGCCCAGGGTCGGCAGGGTCCCGGTAAAAACGAAGGTTTTACCGGTCAGGGGGCCGCCGGTACGCCGTTGGGCCGCTTCGGGGATGACCCCGAGTTCGGTCAGCTGCTGCAGGGTAGCCTGGTTGGCGGGAGCGGCAAAAAAGGCGACCACGCTGCTGGCCACCTCGGGCACCCGCCCCAACGACTCCTGGATCTCCTACACCCACGTCTTCGACTTTGCGGCGCGCAAATTATATATCTTCGGCCACCTGGGCCCGGCGGGCTTCTCGAGCACGCTGTTCGCCCTGGATCTGGACACCGGCGTGTGGACCTCCACGGCGTTGACGGTGCCCCAGACCTACGACAACTGCCTGGCGCTGGATCCGGACACGGGGCTGTTGGTTTCGTTCGGCGGCGAGACCACCGAAGACGGCGGCGAGACCTCTACGCCGACGGCGGCCTATCATGTTATCGACCCCGTCAATGGCGACGTCATCTCGGGCACCATGCCCGAGGCCATCGGGGCCCGTCACGCCATGTCCTGCAGCTGGGGCGGCGTCATCGACGGGTTCTTCGTTCACGGGGGCGCCGTTGTAAACGACTATTACAATGAAGCCTTAAATGTATATTACAATGACCTGTGGCATTATGATGCCACCACCGATGTCTGGACGCCCGTTTTGGCCGGCACCGTCCCGGGCACCCTCGAGGATCCCGACCAGTACGGTGACCAGTCCTTCGTGGGCGACCCGGCCATCCCCAACTTCGGCAAGAACCGCGGCACCATGCAGCCCTTGTCGCAGTTCTGTGGCGTCGCCGTCATCGGCGCGGTCCCCATCTTCACCCACGAGCAGTTCTACACGATCGGCCTCGACCCCCTCTGCATGGGCAAATAGCCAAATTATCAGATTCGGTCCGGTACACAGAAGCCCAACCGGGCCGGGCTGGTCTCGACGACGTCGATGATGTCCTCGTAACGGAAACGGGGCAGCTCATGATCGGCGGTGAAGAAGCGGCTCACGGTCAGGCACACCCAGGTCGTCCCTTCGGGCAGGCCGGCGCAGGCCGGATTGTCCGCGTACACGGTCGCGTCGCAGATCCCATCGGGTAGTCGGTGTAGTCCGTCACGGTGAAGGGATCCGCCATGACACAGTCGGAGCCCGCCTCGCAGCCAAAACCATCCGAGCTGCAATCCGCGCCCGGCGGCAGGGGCGACTCCGGTGCACCACCACAGTGTCCGAGGATGGAGCCCGGGATGAAATTCCAGGCCCCGGGGGCCGGGATCATCCAGGACCGACACGGCCCACCATCCGGACAGGGCGCGTCCCCACGGGTCGTGCGCTGGGTCAGGACGTTGCACATCGTTCCGCACGGCCACGAATCCGCGCAACCATCCACCGTCACGCACGCCCCGAGGTCGACGGACCTCAGAAAGGTGCCCTGGCCAGGACTGTCGATGAAGCCTTCGAGCTCGGACAGGTTGAAGCAGTTGGTGCCGGTCGGACAAGGATCCTCCAGAGTCCCGGCCAGCACGGCGCTGACATCGCAGAGGGTCCGGCTGCAGACCCCCAGCCCTGTCTCGGCCGTATCCGTTGCGCTCTGGCAGCGACCGGAGATGCAAAACTCCTCGGGCAGGAACTGGAACGCGAACACAGGATTGCCCCGGTAGTTCTCCCGCGTGAAGACGCACGACTCGCCCTGCAGACGCGCGCCCGAGATGCGGCAGACCTTGCGATCAAACATCGCTTCCCCCTCAGGCGTGCAGATTCCAGGCAGTCCGTTGCCCAGGGTGCAGGCCTCATAGGGCGTTTCACAGAGTTGCGCCCTGCACACGAGGCGGCCGGCGCCGTCTGGCTCGCAGGACTCCTCCAGCGGACAATCCTCCGTCCGCTCGCAGGACCAGCGGCAAAGGGTTCCGGTGGTGCCCAGCAGGGCATCGAACTCCTCGGTGCAGATCCGGGGGGCGAACGGTCCGATGGGTGTGTCCATCGGGTAGCAGGGACGGCCGGCTTCACACCCGTAGCGTCCCAGGGTCACCGGAAATGTGTACTGGTCCGACGCCCCCAGATCGCAACCCTCGATGTTGTACGTGCAGTCGGCATTGCAGGCCAGGGTGCCGCCGCCGAGGAAACCGCGGTCCTCGCAGGTCTTGCCACGCAGGTCGGCGCCGTCGCAGTGCTCGCCGTCGAGGGCCACGCCGTCACCGCAGCCGGCCGGGATGCAGCCGGCGGTGTCGAGCTGGCAGGTGGCCGAGCAGGCCAGCGCGCCGGTGGCGAACCCCTCGGTGACGCAGGAGGCCTGCCCCCATTGATCTCCGTCACAGGTTTCTCCGTTTTCGATCACGCCGTTGCCGCAGACGGGGTCTTTCTTCTCCGATCCGTCATCGCAGGCCCCCACCAGAAATAATGAAAAAACCATGAAAAGACTTGGAAACAGGCTGGTTTTATGCATGGCCACCTCCTTGTTTCACATTATACCTGAGTGCAGTGCAATATTCTACGGAGTTTTCAACGTTTGCCCTTGTCGCCATCATCAGACAGGTGGGGTCGTGATTCAGCATGGACGGCGCGCGGCGGCACCGAGGGTCCGTGGAGGGGCGGTCATTTCCCGTGGCAGCCGCCGCCGGAGCCGCAGCCGCACTTGTGGGCGTCGCGCACGTCGCGCTTGAGGAACGGCGTCCGCTCCACCTCCTCGGGCGCCTCGACCGGCTCGGCTGGCTCCAGGTCGCGGCGGGCAAGCTCCGCAAAGAGCGCCTCCCGCGCGGCCGGGGTCAGGGACTCCGGATCCGCGGAGAGCCCGACCAGCTCCTCGTCGGTGCAGGCCGCATAGGAAATGGGGACCGACGCAGGCGAAAGCAATGAAGAAAGAAATGTACGGATTCCCATGTTGATCTCTTATTTGTTCATGCCCAGGTGTTCGGCGCCACAGGCGTCCATGTCGGCATCCATGCTCTCGCAGACGACGTCGCCGATGCAGGTCGTGTACCCGGAGATCGCGGACTGGGTGAAGCACTTCATCATCTGCCAGTCACCCGAGGTCGTCATATCGGTGGTGCATTCATCGATCTGCTGCTGGGTCGGGGTGATCTCCTGGCACTCGAACTCCTTGACGCACATGGTGGAGACCAGGATCTCGACGTTGGTGTCGCAGCCGGCGGTGGCCAGCTCCGCGCAGCCCGGATCCATCGTCTCCATCTCGGTGCAGGTGTGGCTGTCGTAGCAGGTCTCCAGGGCGGTGCCGAAGGTCTCGAGCATCAGCGGGATCATGCCTTCGCAGCTGGTCTTGCACTCGGCCAGATCGGTCGTGTCGTCGCACTCGAGGTCCTTGGAACAGACGTTGTCGCAGAACTCGACGGGGTTGATGTTGTTGCCGTTGTTGGCGTTGTTGTTGGACGAACTGTCGTCGCAGGCGACGGTGGTGAAAGCCATGACGATACAGGTAAGGAAAAGGGAACTATTCTTCATGAAAATACTCCTGGAACGGTTCGGGTTGTTCGGAATGAATCAACTCAGGCGGATGTCCTTATCTCAAAAGTCCCAAGCCGTCAAGCGGGACCTTCGCAAACAGAACAGGACGATTGTGGGCCAGGATGTCAACGCGCAACGGTGCGGTCGAAGGACGGTCCCTGCGGGGAGGTGTGCGCCGGGTTGAGCGGCGGCAAGAACGGCGCGGGGGCGGATTTCTGCACCGCCCCCTCGTACATGTCGGTGGTGCCGAAATAGGCGCTCGAGAGGGCCATGTTGAGCTCGGAGTCCGCGCTGAACTCCAGCGGATAGAGCTCGGAGAGACAGGAGGAATCCACCGGCGCGGACGGGTCCGTGATGAACGCCTCCATCATCGTGAAGCCGCAGGTCATCGTCAGGTAATCGTAGGACCCCTGCATGTAGGCGGCCATGGCGTCATCGGTGTAGGACACGAAGGCGATGCCGTGGGGTGCGTAAGGAACCTCGACGAAGGTCTGGTTCGCGCCGGTGTAGTAGTCCCGCGCCGGCACCGCCATGGCCAGGGTGGTCTGGGGATCCAGCAGGCCGTTGAGCATCAGCAGGGGCGTGGAGGTGGCGCCGAACCGGTTCATGTGCCCGTCATCGGCGTACTTCGGCCAGATCCCGTCGGCCGACATCCGGAGCATGTCATAGGAGCCGTCCGACGAGAAGAACGCCGCGTCCTCGATGGCCTGGACTTCGGCCAGCGACAGCGTTCCGAGCAGCTCGGACGTGATGATGTTGGTGCCCAGGGTGTAGGAGGCATCCAGCCGATCGGCCGAGCTTTGTATATCAAATAATTTCTTGCCATTCTTGGCCCCCGAAAGAATCGAGATGAAATAATCAAGGACCCCCTTGTCGACCGCATCGCACCGGTTGAGACGGTAGAGGAGCGCGCCGATGAGGGGCCGGAGCGTGAAGTCCGCCTCCATCATGGCCAGCACCTGCCGCAGGAGCGGCCGGTCGAGGAAGGCATAATCCCCGTCGCAAAGGGTCCCGTCATCCACCCTGGCGAACACGCTCCCGACGGCGGTCCAGGGATCCGCATCCATGGTCGAGAGCTTGGCGCCGCAGGTGGCGTCGGCGTAGCAGGCGTCCATGATCATCTGTCCGTTCTCGTCGAAGTTCCGGTCGTACTCGTCCAGGGTGCAGTGCCCGGGGGCGCAGATGGAATCCAGGATCACGCCGTCGCTGTGCGTCGGATACAGGCGCAGGTAGCGCAGCGCCCAGTAGGTGCCGTAGGACACGCCGTAGACGATGACCGGCACGCCGTTTTCGCGCGTCTTGTCGATGACGACGGCCAGATCCCGGGCCGCCTGGGTCGTGTTGAACAACCCCAGGCCGTCGCCCCACCGATCGGTCAACTCCTGTGCGCAGCCGGCATAGTCGAACTCGCCGCCGGCGAACTCCTGGGAGCACGTCAGGCGCTCCGAGTTCCCGACACCGCGGTGCTCGAGGGAGTACATCTCCCACTCCGGGTGGGCGTTGGCGTAGATCTGGAAGATCTGCGCGAACACGGCCCCGCTTCCGCCGGGCCCGCCCTGCAGGAACCAGACCTGCTTCTTTCCCTGTTCGACGACGGCCTCGCGCTTGTAGATGAAAACGCCGAGCTCGGTGGCGTCGGGGACCTCGTGATCCAGGGGCACCGGAACATGGGCGCACTTGAAGCGGGCATCGAGGGCCAGATAACTGGGACAGGCCTCCCAGTTGACCTCGACGGGGACCTCGCCGTCGGCATCGGCGTCGGGCTCGCCGTCAGCGACGTCGGCGTCGGTTCCTGCGTCGTTGTTGAGGTTGCTGCCATGCTTGTCCTTGTCGAAATCGCACCCGGACAGGGCCACGATGAGCAGTACCAGCCAAAGCCGGGAATTCGTAAGCGTCTTCATGTCGAGACCTCCTGGCGCAGGTTATTGGTTTTCACCCACAAAGGAAACAGGGTTTCCGGATATGACCGGATGATCCGCCCCGAAAATGATCGAAGTCACAATGGATGCGGGGTGGTGAGCGAGAAAAAACTAGAAGTAGATTCCCAGCAGGAAGAGCAGCAGCAGGAAACCGACAGCGATGCCCGCGATGCCGAAGGGCACGGAGAATGGCGCGACCTTCTTGGCCATCTCTTCAACTTTGGTGAGATCCTTGCCCGTCCACTCGGCGATCTTGGGCAGGCCCTGCAGCAGTCCAAGCACGATGCACACGGGTGGAAACAGGAAGATGGCGATGGACTGGATCGGGACCACTTTCATGAAGGCGCCCACGTGGGCCGTGTAGAACTTGGAGATAATGAAACCGTCGACCAGTCCCCAGATTCCGGCCAGCAGGATCACGCTGCCGATGTATCCCGAGTAGTCCGTGAGCTTGTCGAGCTTGTCCTTGAGGTCAGGTTTCTTGGCGACGATGAGGTTGGTGATGGAGATGACGCCAGCGGCGATGAGACCGAGGCTGATTGCCCAAAAATATCCACGCATGTTCCTTACTCCTTTGTTGTTCCTGTTGTTTTCTTTCCCAAAAGGAACGGACTCCAGACCGCTCCAACAAGAAAGTTACAGGAAAAGCTCATTTCATTCAAGGAATATATTTAAGGTGGAACAGGTGGATTTGGTGGCGGATCACCGGCCGTCGTTGACTTCTCCCGGGTCCTCGGGGAT
>PHBF01000251.1 GCA_002841905.1 Deltaproteobacteria bacterium HGW-Deltaproteobacteria-17 | reverse complement strand
CATGATCCTCAACGAACTGCAGATGGACAACCGCCAGTTGCACGAGAAGCTCGAGCGCACGCAGTTCGGCGACATCGTCGGATCCTGCCCGTCGATGCAGGAGGTCTACCGGACCATCGCCAAGATCGCCCCCACCGACGTCTCCGTGCTCATCACCGGCGAGACCGGCACCGGCAAGGAGATGATCGCCCGCGAGCTGCACAACCGCTCCACGCGATCGGGCGGGCCGTTCATCGCCATCAACATGGGCGCGATCCCGGAGACCCTGCTCGAGAGCGAACTGTTCGGCCACGTCAAGGGCGCCTTCACCGGGGCCGTCGCCTCCCGCGAGGGCCGCTTCCAGGCCGCCGACGGTGGGACGCTGTTCCTCGACGAGATCGGCGACCTGCCCATGACGCTCCAGGTCAAGCTCCTGCGGGCGATCCAGGAGCGCACCGTCACCCGCGTGGGCGACACGCGGCCCGAGAAGTGCGACATCCGCATCCTGGCGGCCACCCACCGCGATCTCACCAAGGATGTCGCCGATGGACGCTTCCGCGAGGACCTGTACTACCGCATCAACGTGGTCAACCTGCACCTGCCGCCGCTGCGCAACCGCGGGGACGACATCCTGGTCATCGCCAAGTACCTGCTGCAGAAGTTCCGCGCCGAGTTCTCCTCCCCCGTGGTCGACTTCTCCCCCGACGCCGCCGAGGTGCTTCGCAAATACGCCTGGCCCGGCAACGTCCGAGAGATGGAGAACCGGATCAAGCGCGCGATCGTGCTCGCGGACCGCTCCACGCTTTCAGCGGCCGACCTGGGCGTGGATCCCGACGCCTGGGTTCCCATCAAGCCGCTGGCACAGGCCCGCGAGGACTTCACCCGGCAATACATCTTCCAGGTGCTCGAGAAGAACAACGGCAACCGGACCTCGGCCGCCAGGGATCTGGGGGTGGATCCGCGGACGATCTTCCGCTATCTGGAAAACAAGGGCGATGACGAATCCTCCTCCTGAACCCCACCGGACAACGGACGGAAGTCCCCGACGATCTGACAGCCATGTCGCGGTTGGGTCGGCGCCGACGTTTATTTTTGGCCGGCCCGGTGTCCTCCGGGGCCAGGTCCGGCCCCGGAGGACACCCGAACCAGGGGCATCGCAGGCCACCGCAGCGAGCAGGAACGCACTTTTTTCAGGTGTTCCCACGATCTGGTGCGACATTTGCAAACGAGTCCGCCGGAGGATGCCGGAGATGCGTTTTCTCTGGTCGGTGATACTCATGGTCATGCTCACTTCCTGCGTGGTTCCGTTCCCGCTGGAGCCGGAACCTGCCGAAACCAAGACGCCGCCGCGCTTTTTGCGCGACCGGATCACGCCGCAGTTCAAGGTCGACGTGGAGATCGACAGCCTGCAGGATCTCACGCTGTACTTCGTGGTCGAGGATCCCGACATCTACGACGAGATCCCGTTCCGGATCTACCGCGACTATGCCCTGGCCCCGGATTCCCAGAAGCTCAACACCATCATCACCACCAACGGGCTCCCTGGCGCCTTCCCCGACACCCCCGAGTCCGATGATCTGTGGATCCGCGAGCAGCCCTACCCCATCCAGAAGAAACTGTTCTGCAGCTCCGAGCGCGGCGACGTCAGCGGCACCCAGCATTACATCGAGGTGGTCATCGCCGATGCGTTCAACGCCAACTCCGAGGTCTACCCCAAGTGGCGCGCCACCCTCACGCCTTCGGACGTCTGGGGCTTCGTGGTGGTGTGCATCAACACGCAGAAATCGGGAGGTGAGCCATGAAAACCCTGCTCACTTTCGCAAGTAAATCTTTTTCTAAACATATATTCATTGCAATATCCTTCGCATTATTACAATATTCTGCCTGCGCCGCGGACATGGGTCCATCGTACCAACCCGCCGACTGCATCGAGGACAACCAGTGCGACATCGGCATGGCCTGCAGTCCCTGGGGCGAGTGCCTGCCGCTGCGGGATCCGCTGGAGCTGCCCCTGGGCCTCGAGATCTACGATCAACGGGTGGGCAGCCCCAAGCTGGGTCAGCTCATTTACGACCTCGGCCCCTCCGAACTGGTCCCCGACGAGGACGGCATCGTGCGCGTGACCATCCCCGACGCCTTCTCCATCGAGGGGACCGTGCGCACCAACGCCATCGAGTCCACGGTGCAGGCCCTGCTGCTGTCCTACCGCCTCTCCCACATCCCCGGGCGCGGCGTCACCTCGGCGTCCCAGACCCTGGGCCGCGTCGACTCCGGCGGCGTGCCCTACGAGATCTCGCTGATCCAGCCCGATCTCTACGTCCTTCAGGTGGTCCCCCAGCCGGCGACCACCTTCTCACCGCTGGTGATCTACGACGAGTTTTTGCGCAACACCCAGGTCAACTTCACCCTGGGCGTCGTGAACTACGAGGTCATCGGCCGCCTCGTCGACTCGGCAGGGAACCCTGTGCTCAACGCCACCGTGTGGATCTTCGACTTCGAGACCGGGGCCTCCTCGACGGTCGCGACGACCTCGGCGATGCCCGAATCCGAGGGCGAGTTCCGCTGCCGCTTCACCGACGTGCCCCGGAGCCTGTCGATCTTCACCGGCGCGGGCAACACCGGCGTGGTGCAGCCTTCGGTGCTCTTCGAGGTCAGCATCTCCGAGCTCGACGCCTGGACCCTGGAACGCGGCAGCGACGGGTATGACGGCGGCGATCTGGTCATCCCGGCCCTGGCCGCCCCGATCACCTTCGGGACCAACATTTTCGGTTATTCCGGGGCCGGCAGCCTGCAGGTCGTCTCGGGCGCCCAGGTCACCTTCCGCGCCGTCGTCGGCGGAGGGACCCGTGACAACGGCGTGGTCGTCGCCGAGGGCACCACCAACGAGGAAGGCAACGTCACCGTTTCCCTGGTGCCGGGCGACTTCGAGACCGGGCGCCTGTACGAGGTCACCGTGACCACGCCCATCGACTCCCCCTTCGCCTCCACCAAGAAGGAGCTCATGGTCGGGCCGATCTCGGGTTACGGCGAGAGCATCGAGCTGGAGCGTCGCGTGACCGCGGTGGGCCAGGTGACCTCGCCCGACGACGGCTCCCCTCTGGCCCTGGTGACCGTCAAGGCCACCCCGTCGACCTCCTCGACGGGCAACCCCAACGAGGACATGATCAACACCACATACCAGCCCTCGACCCAGACCGACTCCTCGGGCTGGTTCACGCTGCTGCTGGATCCGGGCTACTACGACTTCTCCCTGATCTTCCCCGATCGGCTGAAGTACCCCAACACCACCTTCTTCGACCAGATCGTGGCGCAACTGCGCGCCTCGACGGCCTTCGCCTTCTCACCCGCCCGGCCCGCGCTGGTCAAGGTCCTGGTCCAGGACGCCCGTGGCGCGGCCCTCTCCTCGATGGAGGTCCGTGCCTACCAGGTGGCGCCCGAGTGCCCGCTCGCCGGCGAGTGCACGGTCCCCGCCCAGCTGCTCTCCTCGGCGCGCTCCGACGCTGCAGGCCGCGCCTCCCTGATCGTTCCGTAGCCGACATCCCGGGCAAGCCATGGAGCCAGTCCCTGGACCGCACCCTGCGGTGATCGCGCCAGCAGGCCACAGTGGCAACCGAGTTCGATGATACACACCACCGTGACCAGGTCCGTGAGTCCATGTTCGCCTGGCGATGGTCTCAGTTGTCGACGGTGCCGGAAGGATGAGCGCGAACCGGCTGGTCCACCCAGGTCATGATTTGTTTTTTTCAGGGAAAATCAGAAGAAACGAGGCCGGGGTTCCTGCCACCGGGCGACCGAGGGTCTTCCCCGACAGGCTCCTAGTAGTAGTACTGCTCTTCGTACGGATTGTACTCGACCGGAGCATAGCCGGTGATGGTCATGTTCACCGCACCGTCGCAGGTGTTGCTGGCGTAGCAGCCGGCCTGGATGTAGTAGTAGCCGGAGGTGTAGACCGTGTACGTGATCGTGGACTGCAGCCCGCAGGCGTCGTCGTTGACGGCGACCTCGGTGGGGGTGTAACTGTAAAGGTCATAGTACTCCAGGCGCAGGTAGGTGTCCGTCGAAGACGTGCCGCAGGTGCTGAACTGATAGGTCGTGCCGGCATCGAGCCAGTACCAGAAGGAAGCATAGTTCTGGGTGGCGTAGTTGGTGTTGGTCGCCGAGTAATAGTTGGGCGGCGGCGGCGGCGGCGGCGGCGGGGGAGGCGGCGTGGTGGAGCTCACCAGCTTGACCCACACCTTGGCGTTGCAGGCGGAGGTGGAGTAGCAGCCGGCGTGCAGGGTGTAGGTGCCCGACGCGGGCGCCGTGAAGTTCAGCGTGGACGCACGGATGTTGCCGCAGCCGTAGTCGTCGTCATTGCCGATGATCTCCGCACCGGAGGCGTCCTTGAGGCGCAGATAGGTGTCCGTGGAGGTGTTGCCGCAGGTGCTGATCTGGTAGGTCGCCCCCTCGGCGAGGACCAGGCTGAACTGGGGGGTGTACTGGGTGGCCGACGCGGTGTTCGAGGCCGAGTAGTTCAGCATGCTGGGATGGTTGTAGCCCGTGTCGGTGCCCTCGTTGCAGTCGGGGGAGCCGCCCTGCTCGAAGCCGCCGCTGAGGTCGACCGAGGAGTCGCCGTCGTTGCACCAGTACTGGTTGCGGGCCATGGACGGGCCATACACGAACGCGGCCATCTGGACGCGGGTGTCGTCATGGCAGTTGTGTCCGGGGCTGTTGGACCAGGTGTTGTACTCGGTGCTGCAGGTCATGGCGGTCCAGCTCGGCTTGTTGATCATGGTGAGGCGGCACTTCTCACCCATGTCGCCGGCGCAGGTGCCGTGGTTGCAGAAATCGAAGTACGTGTAGCCACCGCTGGTGGTGTTGTACTTGTGGATACGGGTGGCGCTGTGATCGCCGGTCCCGAAGGTGAAGGAGATGCTCTTGCGGTGCACGGCGATGAAGTACCAGCCGGCATCGAGGTACTTCTGGGCGTCCTCGGGACCGTCGGTTCCGCCGCCGCCGGCCACGGGCGGGATCAGCCCGTAGGTGTTCACGTGGGCCGCCACGGCCAGGTCG
>PHBF01000250.1 GCA_002841905.1 Deltaproteobacteria bacterium HGW-Deltaproteobacteria-17 | reverse complement strand
TCCACGGGGTGTTCCGCGAGTCGGATGTGGTGGCCCGGCTCGGCGGCGACGAGTTCGCCGTCCTGGCGTTCAACGCCCCCGAGGCCCACGCGGCGACCATCACCGCGCGCCTCGACGCAGCCCTCGGGCGGGCCAACGACCGTCCGGGCCGCCACTATACGTTGTCGCTCAGCCTGGGCTTCTGCCCCAGCTCGGGGGAGCATGCGATCCCGGTCCACGAGCTTCTGGATCAGGCGGATCGGCGGATGTACGAGCACAAACGGAGGAAGAAGGGGAGTTGATCCTCCCGGACCGGTCCCGTCGATCACAAACAACTCAAAACAATTTGATTGTCTTATCAGGACGGCCGACTAGTATGAAGGGTCCACAGAGACCACAGGTGATGGCATGACCGAAGAAGAATCCGAAGAAATCTCCCCCCACATCCTTCCGCGCCTGATGATCGTCGACGACGACGAACTGATCCGCCGCACCTTCGTGCGCCAGTTCGGGCAGCGGTGCGTCATCCGGGAGGCGGCCTCGGCCGAGGAGGCCCTGGGGCTCTTCTCCGTGGGCTTCGAGCCGCACATCGTGGTGGCCGACTACTGGATGCCCGGGATGACCGGCATCGAGCTGCTCCACCACTGCATGAAGGTCACGCCGCGCACCCGCCGCGTGCTGGTCACCGGGGACGGCCAGGCGGAGATCCTGGAGAAGGCCGTCAACGAGGGTCACGTCCACCACTTCATCCGCAAACCGTGGAACCCCGCCCACCTGAACGAACTGTTCCACCAGATGTTCGAGATGATCGAGATGGAGCGCCGAAACGAGCTGCTCGTGGCCGAAATCAAGTACGCCAACGCCTCGCTTCAGCGCGCCCTGGAGGATCTCAAGCGCCACAAGCGGATGCTGGAGCAGGACCTCGACGCCCGCACGCGGGAGCTCATGGAAGCCAACCGCAAGCTCGAGGAGTCCAACGCTCGGCTGGCCGCCCAGGCGTTCCGTGACGGGCTCACGGGCCTGTACAACCACGCCACGGTGGTCTCCCGCCTCGAGGAGGAGCTCTCCCGCGCCGCCCGGTACCGGTCCCCGCTGTCGCTCCTGTTCTGCGACATCGATCATTTCAAGAACTACAACGACCGCCTCGGCCACGACAACGGCGACCGCGTGCTCAAGGCCGTGGGCGTCTTCCTGCGCCTGGGCTCGCCGGCGGTCTCCCCGAGCCGCAAGAGCGACATCGTTGGCCGCTACGGCGGCGAGGAGTTCGTGATCATCCTGCCCGAGACCGACAAGAAAGGCGCCGTGACCCGCGCCGAGCGCCTGTGCCAGGGGCTCAACATCATCGACGTCCCCGGGGCGGCCGAGCAACCCCTGGGGTGCCTGTCCATGAGCGTGGGCGTGGCCACCTTCCCCACCGATGCACAATCGGTCCACGAGCTGCTCAAGTGCGCCGACACGGCCTTGTACAAGGCCAAGGAGGCCGGCCGCAACCGCGTGGTCGAGGCCGAGGGCTGTGTCCCTCCTCCCCCCTGAATCCTGAGGTGTATGAACGGAACGCTACCAGTTGACGGAGGGGAACGCGCGGCCGGGCCGGGCGATGTGGTAGCCCTGCAGCAGGTCGCAGCCGAGCTCGACGCAGCGATCGCGCTCGGTGCGCGTCTCCACGCCCTCGGCGACGACCTGGATGCCCATGTCATGGCACAGGTCGACCATGGAGCGCATGAGCTTCTGCTTGGTGACGTTGGTGTCCACGTCGCGGACGATGACCATGTCCAGCTTGACGATCTCGGGCTCGAGCAGGGCGAACGAGTTCAGGCCGGCGTAGCCCGACCCCAGGTCGTCCACCGCGATGCGGAAGCTCCGGGAGCGCAGGGCCGCGATGGTGGCGTGGGCGTCCGGGATCTTCTCCAGGGAGGCCCGCTCGGTGATCTCCAGGACGACCCGGTCGGCGAAGCCGGCCAGCATGGTGCCGGATTCCAGAAGCTGGGGATCGGCGAGATCCCGGGGATGCAGGTTCAAAAACAGGAGGGCCTTGTTGCCCATTTCCATGAAGGGGACCGGCGCCAGGAGCCGGATGCGGCGCCCCAGATCGTCGAGCATGCCGAGCTCCTCGGCGGCCGACAGGATCGCCCCCGGGTGGGGCAGCGACTTGCTCTCGGAGCGCATCAGGGCCTCATACGCGAACACGGAGCCGTCGGCGGCGTTCACGATGGGCTGGTAGGCCATCCACAGCGTGGCCACGGCCGCGTCGTAGGCCACCATCAGCCCCAGCATGTCGGCCGGCGCCTCACCGGCCCTGCCCATCATCTGGGCCGAGCTGCGCTTGATCTTGGCCATCTTGTGGGCGAACGAGGCGCTCTTGACGGCGGCGGCCAGCTCCTGATGGTCCAGTGGCTTGGTGAAGTAGCGGTAGGCCCCCAGCTCGATGGCCTTCCTGGCCGAGTCGATGGTGGGCTCCCCGGTCAGCAGGATGATGGGGATGTCGAAGTCGAAGCGCCGGACCTGGCGCATCAGTTCGATGCCGTCCATGCCGGGCATGGCGATGTCGGAGAGGATCGCGCAATATTGGCCGGTGCGGGCCGCCTCCACGGCGGGGGCGCAGTCCTCGAAGTAGTCCGGCGCGAACCCCTCGTGCCTGAGAAGACGGGTGAGCGCGCGACCGATTTCAGGATCGTCGTCGACCACGATGAGGCGGATGGGACCGGACTGGATGATGCTTTCATTCTGATTCATGAAATAAAACTCCGAATTTCCGAAAGGCCAGGACGCCTTGCAGTCCTGCATGAACCTCGCGACAACCGATACCGGAACAGGATAGTCCTTGTGGTTGGTTTTGTCACCGGTTTTTCCTGCGGGACGGTTCGTCGGCTGACGGCCGCTCCACGGGAGTTGACTTGCCCCCCCCCCGGGGATGTATAGTCGGACGTTCACCAGGAGATCTTGCTTGCGGACCTTCCATGGGAGGGGAACCGGATACTGGAGATGGTTGGCATGATGGTTCATTTCAGGCCCCCCAAGGGGTTTCGGTGCTGGCTCTTCGCCATTCTCGCATCGTCCCTCCTTTTTCACGTGACCTGGGCCGTCCCTACCGCGGCCGGCTCCCCGGAGGTCCTCACCAGCGCCTCCGAGATCGACTATCCCCCGTTCTGCATCGTCGACAGGGACGGCACCGTCACCGGCTTCGCCAACGAGCTGCTCCGGGCCGCCGCCGGCGCCATGGGGCTCGAGGTGACGTTCCGCAGCGGCCCCTGGTCCCAGGTGCGCGGCTGGCTCGAGGAAGGCCAGGTGCAGGCCCTCCCCCTGGTGGGACGCACGCCCGAGCGCGAGGCCATCTTCGACTTCACTGTGCCGTTCATGACCATCCATGGGGCCATCGTGGTGCGCAAGGACAACACCGACCTGCGGACCCTCCAGGATCTGCGCGGCAGGAGGATCGGCGTGATGCAGGGCGACAACGCCGAGGAGTATCTGCGCCGCGAGGGCTTCGGCGAAGAGGTGGTCACCCGGCCGACGTTCGTCCAGTCCCTGCAGGAGCTGGCCGACGGCAAGGTCGACGCCGTGGTCATCCAGCGCCTGGTGGCCCTGCGCCTGATCGAGGAACAGCACCTCGATGACCTGCGGATCGTCGACGAGCCCCTGAGGGGGTTCCGGCAGGACTTCTGCTTCGCCGTCCGGGAGGGGGACAGCCGGACCCTGGCGCTGCTCAACGAGGGCCTGGCCCTGGTGGTGGCCGACGGCACGCACCGGCGGCTCCGCGCCAAGTGGTTCGCCTCCCTGGAGCTGCCGACCAACCGGCGCATCATCGTCGGCGGCGACCGGGACTTCCCCCCCTTCGAGTACCTCGACGAGAACGGCCGCCCCGCCGGCTACAACGTGGACCTGACACGCACCATCGCCCGGGAGATGGGGTTCGACGTCGAGTTCCGGCTGGAGACCTGGTCCGAGATCGTCGCCGCCTTCGAGGCCGGCGAGATCGACATCCTGCAGGGCATGTTCTACACGACCCAGCGGGATCGGAAGTTCGACTTCTCCCAGCCCCACATGGCCCTCCACTACGTCGCGGTCACGCGCCGGGGCGCGGTCTCTCCCCCCGTGAGCCTCCCCGGGCTCCGGGATCGCCGGATCGTGGTGGAGCGCGGGGACGTGGCCAGCGAGCTCCTGACGCAGCATGGACTGACGGGGAACCTGCGCCTGGTCGACGGCCCCGAAACCGCCCTGCGCGAGCTGGCGGAGGGGAAGCACGAGGTGGCCCTCGTGGGCCGGCGGGTCGCCAGGTACCTGATCGAGAAGCACGGCTGGAGGGACCTGGAGATCGGCCGCACCCCCCTGCTCTCCCTGGACTACTGCTTTGCCGTGCGCAACGGCGGCAGGGCCCTGCTGGCCCAGTTCGACGAGGGCCTGCGCCTGATGGAAGGGAACGGAGAGCTGCGCCGGATCCAGGAGAAGTGGTTCGGGCGCTATCGTGAAGACCTGCCCCGGTCCTACCGCGAGGTGCTCCGGGAGTCCCTGAAGTTCGTGCTCCCCCTGCTGGCGCTCCTCGGGCTGGTCTTCCTGTGGTCCTGGACCCTGCGCCGCCAGGTCACGCGGAAGACCCGGGAGCTGGCCGCCGTGTCGGAGAAGTTCCGCACCGTGTTCGAGGCCGCCAACGTGGGCAAGTCGCTGACGCTCCCCTCGGGCGAGATGCAGGCCAACCAGGCCTTCGCGGACATGCTGGGCTACACGCGGGCCGAGCTCGAGGGGATGACCTGGATGGCCGTGACCCACCCCGAGGACATGGAACTGACCCAGCGCATCGTCGATGACGTGATCAGCGGGCGCTCCGACTCCGTCCGGTTTGAGAAACGGTACCTGCACCGGGACGGGACGCCCGTGTGGGTCGACCTCAGCACCACCCTGCGGCGGAGCGCGGAGGGCAGGCCCGCGTTCTTCATCACCACGATCGTGAACATCAACGACCGCAAGCTCGCCGAGGAGGCCCTGCGGGAGAGCGAGTCGAAGTTCCGCACCATCTTCGAGCACATGAGCATCGGGATCGCCCAGTTGAGCCTCGACCTCA
>PHBF01000249.1 GCA_002841905.1 Deltaproteobacteria bacterium HGW-Deltaproteobacteria-17 | reverse complement strand
GCCGGCGTAGGGCGGGCCCGTGTGAAACCGGCGGGAGGCGGCCGGCGGCCGGCGCAACGGCGTGGATCCGGCACGGTACGGCGGCGGCCGGCGCAGCCCTTTGGAAAACGGGGGCCGAGGATCCGGGGTTTCGCGGGGCCGGCTGGAAACCCGGGCGATGGATCGGGATTCTTGCGTGGATGCCGGAAACCGCCCGCTCACACGCCGTCGGGGCGGGCGTTCTCCAGGGCGCGGCAGCGCAGGGCGATGGCCGCCGTGTGGCGGAAGGCCTGCAGCACCTCGAGGGGTGGGTCCGGCTCCCCGGGCAGCAGCGCGATCAACGAGGTGCCGTAGAGCTTGCCGCCGTAGACGAAGGAGATGGCGAAGAAGCGGTCGATGCCCAGGAACTGCTGGATCGCGGCGGCCACCGGGCGCGGGATCGAGCCGAACGCCGCGTCATGGAGGCTCTCGATGCGGACCCAGCCGCTGGACATGACCTCGCGGACCATCTCGGCGGAGACCGGCGTGACGAGGTCCTCCACCCGCGACCCCAGCATGGACAGGACCCGGCCCACGACCCCGGGCTCCACCTCGTAGTGCCGGTGTCGCAGCGCGGAGATGGCCGGATCAAACTCGGACATGGTGACGAAGCGGGCCCCGGTGAACTCCATCAGGCCGCGGGCGATGAAGGCGTGGATGTTGGCGTCGGCGGGAAGGGAGGCCATGTCCACGGTGAACAGGTACAGCAGCGCCAGCCCCCGGTCGCGGTAGTTCCGGTAGGCCTGCAGGCGCCGCTCCTCGTCGTCTCCGGCGGACACGTCCCGCACCAGGCCGGTGACCCCCTCGTCGGTCAGCCGCATGCGGACCCGACCCACGAAGGGCGCGCCCCCCTGCCGGAGCATGCGCATGTCCATCTGCAGCGGACCGGTGCGGGTCCCGACGGCCTGCTCCAGGGCATGACCGGCCAGCTCCCGGTCGGAAGGGTGCAGGAGGGAGCCGAAGTGCCGGCCCACCAGCTCCGAGGACGGCACGCCGAAGAGGGCCCCGGTGTTCTCGGAGACATACGTGATCCGGCCCGCGCGATCGGCCAGGAAGACCCCGTCGGACAGCAGGGAACTGAGCGACAGGAAATGTGGATTCTGCGTGGGCTCGGACATTGCCACTCCTTGGCATAGGCGATCCGTCGAAATATCCGAAAGGGGAATCAGAACATCAGTGAAATCGTTTGTATGACAGTTTGCCGATCTTGCCAAGGATTCTTTCGGCCAGGAAGCCAGAACCTGCACCGGGCGACCTCATCCCGGCGGCTGTCAAGGACAGGATTCCGCCCACGGCTCAAACGGCGCGAAGACCACAGGGTACTCGAGGGACCAGGAGACCGCCGGGATGGTCCTGTCGGCTTCGTCGCGGCCCTTCTCCTCGGCGAAGTGGACCAGGTCCGCCGAGAACAGGAGGCCGCCGGAGGCGTCGGTGTCCGCGGAGACGTCCTCGAGGAGGATCGCGACGACGTTGTCGGTGCCGTCGGCCGTGAGCAGGGAGTCGGCCAGCGGGAACTCGTCGGGGGAGGTGTTCATCCACATCGCCCGCAGCGCACGCGTCCAGGCCCCGCGCTGCAGGAAGTCCTCGTCGGAGAGCCAGCGACCGACCAGCCGGCCGTTGAGCCAGATCGTGGCCCGCAGGTTCCGGCCCGTCAGGCGCAGCGCGAGGGGGGCGCGCCAGGGGCCGGCGGGGCGCGCCGCGGGGGTGGAGAAGGAGGTGCGGTACCAGAGCAACTGACCGCGCCCGAGGGTCAGCGGCAGGGTGCGCGGCGTGAATTCGGACTCGTCGGCGCCGGGCTCGAACCAGCGTTCTCGCTCTCCCGTCGAGAGCGCCTGCGCCTGCCAGTTCACCAGATCCCGGCCGGCCAGGCGGGCGGAGCCCCAGAGCCCCTTGACCGCGTCGAAGCCCAGCGACGGGATCTGCGCGTTGGTGGCGATGATGCGGCCGCGCGGCCACATGAAGCTGCCGTGGCCCCAGATCTCGACGCGGAAGAGCACCTCGTTGACCCCGGGAACCAGGTATGGCCGCAGATCGGCGAACCGGTAGGAGCCGCTCCACGCCTGGTTGTCGATCTCGGTGCCCACCGGGCAGACCGTGGTGATGTACTGCCCGTTGACGTAGATCCCCACGATGTCGGAGGCGTGATCGATGGTGAGCCGGCCGTCGTCGGGCACGGGGTCCGGCAGCGTGACGGTGGCGCGCACCCAGGCGGGGCCGGAGAGGATGCCTGCGTTTTCCAGGGGTGCGGCCGCGGACCCCAGCCCGAGCCATTCGTCGCCGGCTCCGGGGGCGGACTCGGGACGCACCCGGCCAGTGGCGGACAGTTCGGGCAGCTCGGGCGCGGCGACGACGTTGGGGGTGTCAAAAACTGTCACCCCGGAGTCGGCGTCGAAAGCGGGGTTTCCGTAGCCCCAGTTCAGTTGGACGGGCGTGTCCGAGAACAGGAACACCCGGTCCGTTCCGGGGGAGAGCGACACCCGGGTCCGCAGGTTCATGGCGTCGTCGTTGAGAAGCTCGAGGTCGGAAAGCGGCGTGAGCGCCAGATCCTGGAAGGCCGCGCGGAAGAACCACAGCCTGCCTGCGTCGGCGGTGGAGAGCAGCCACAGGCGCAGCGTCCCACCGGAGGCCGTGCGAAGCCGGACGACCTGCGGCGCCCCGGCGGTCCAGGTGAACACAAGCTCGTCGGCAGGGGCTGCCGTCTCGCGGATCACGCCCTGGTCTGCGAAGTCGACCCCGGGGGTGGAGGAGAAGCCCGTGAACGAGACCTCGCCGGTGGCGCCGGCAGGACAGTGCAGCACCAGCAGCTGGCCACCGTTGAACTCACGCCGGGTGAGGATCCCGGCGGTGGTGTAGCCGAGCTTCAGGTCCGGCAGGAGCGGGAGGTTCCCCACCGCGATGTGCGCGAAGTGCCGCTCCTCCGGGGAGTCCACGCTGTTCATCTCGCTGGCGCCGGACGGGGCGCCTCCGGGGTAGGTCTCCGTCGGCAGCGTCATGGTGGAGAACCGGGGGAAGGACACACCATCGACGGTGATTGCCAGCGGTGCCAGCTCCACGGGCGTGGTGCCCTCGTTGAGCAGCTGGACGAACCAGACGCCGTCGGGGGTCCGGAACCAGTAGTGGACCCGGGTGCCTTCCTCGAGGGCGCCCACCCCTGCGCCGGAGATCGTGAGCCCCGGATCGGCGCCGTCGAAGTCGCCGCTCCGCAGGGGGTGGAGCAGCGGCGCCAGCAGCGGATCGAAGGCGTCGAAGAAGGCGTTGACGCGCCGGAAATGATGGAACTTCTCCCGCAGCGTGCCGGCCGGGCCGATGGCGCCATAGTAGTCGATCACGTTGTGGAAGTAGCCGATCGTCGGGGACACGAACCCCTGCAGCACGCGCTCGGGCGAGGCATCGACCATCGACTGCAGGCCGGCGTTGTTGAGCACCAGCGCGTTGTGCCGGTCCGGGGTGTGCATGCCGGCCACGTTGAACGCGAAGTAGGCGTCCATGCCGCCGAACAGCGTGCGTGTCATGCGGGAGGCCTTGCGCTCGCTCTCGGTCGTCCCCGAGGGCATGCCGGTGAAACGTCCGCCGTGCTGCGCCGGGTCGTGCATGGAGGTGACGACATCATAGGCGAGCTTCTCGGTTCCTCCGGAGATGTACATGTTGGGCATCGGGATCACGCCGGACAGTTCGCCCATCCCAGAGATCCTGGAATCCCCGGGGCACGTCGTCACCGGCACGTCCACGCCCTGCCCGAGCAGCATCCCGTGGAGGGCGGACAGGTATGGGGTGGTGCCGATGTCCTGTCCGACCGGGCGCTCGGTGCCGCCCTCGTACCAGGCAAGCTTGTCCACGCCTGCGAACGTTTCGAACCAGTTGTACTCGTTTTCGATGGCATACAGGATGATCGGGCCGCCGTGCGTGATCAGGTGCGGCAGGATCGCTTCGTTGAGCGCCGCGAAATAGGAGCGCACCCTTTCCAGATAATCCGGGTCGTTCGTGCGGAGGTTCACCAGGCCGTCGGCTGCCATGGACTTCTTGGTGGAGGTCGTGACCAGCCAGGCCGGCATCCCGCCGCCGTTCATCTCGTTGCAGATGTACGGCCCCGGGCGGAAATAGACGTAGAGCCCATGGGCCCGGCAGGCGGACAGGAAGGCCACCAGGTCCGTGAAATCGAAGCGGCCGGGCTCGGGCTCGACCACGTTCCAGGGCACATAGACATCCACCGTGTTGAAGCCCGCGGCGGCGAACTTGCGCAGCCGGTCGTCCCATTCGCCCCGGGGCAGGCGGAACCACTGCAGCGTGCCCCCGCGCAGCGTGCGGTGTTGGCCGTCGAGGATGAACCCCTCGGGACGGATCTCGATGCCGCTGAAGGCGGGAGGCGTGAAGTTGTTGGCCGGGCAGCCGTCCGGTCCCGCCCCCGCGTCGTCGGTCGGCGTCTGGTTCTGCCAGCCGGCGGCGTCGGAGTCGTCGAAGGACCGCGACGGCGCGTCGTCACAGGCGGGGAGGAACCACGGAAGAAGAAGGAAAAGAAAAAGAAGAAGATTATTACCACGGAACACACGGAACATGAGAGGCAAGTGGAAAAGGCGTGGTTGAGGTTGCCGCAAGGTGCCAGTGCTACCGATCATTCAAGAATCGCTCCTGAAGGGTTTTCAACCCCTCTTCCCACATCCACTTTCCGTGTGTTCCGTGTGATCCGTGGTGAACTCTTCCCTCTTCCCTCTTCATTCTTCTCGCCCAACCCCGGGTTATTTGCCCTTGCCCGAGCGGGCGCTCTCCCAGCCGTCGACGCGCCAGGCGCCGTTGACCTTGCGCAGCACCAGCAGCACGGCGCCGGTGGCGTCCAGCGGGATGCGTGCGACCTCCCCCGCCCCTGAGGTCGTGCTCATCTGCTCGGCGGCCTTCTCGATCTGCCGGATCTTCAGTTCGATCTCGTCGGAGACGGCCTTCTGGTAGGCCGGGGACAGCAGGGACATGTACATCGCGAAGTCGCGGCGCTCCAGCGCCGAGACCAGCATGCGGATCAACTGCGTCGGGTCCGAAGGGGCCGGACGCAGGCCGGG
>PHBF01000248.1 GCA_002841905.1 Deltaproteobacteria bacterium HGW-Deltaproteobacteria-17 | reverse complement strand
GCCTGTTCCGCTACGACGACGAGGCGTCCTGCCGCGAGCCGATGCTCAAGCTCTTCCTGCCCGAGCATGACGAGAGCCTGCGGATCCACAACCGCCTGATCCAGGGGTTCTGCGAGAAGGGATGGAGCCTCAAGGGATACCGCTCCTTCGTGGAGCCCCACATGAACGCCGACGAGTACCAGATCCTGCGCGGCGACACGATCGTGAAGAAGAAGGGTGCGTAAATGACGCGAGTTCCGATGACCCCCGAGGGTTTCGCCAGGCTCACCGAGGAGCTGGCGCGCATCAAGAACGTCGAGGTTCCCAAGAACATCAAGGACATCGAGGAGGCCCGCGAGCACGGCGATCTGCGTGAGAACGCCGAGTATCACGCCGCCAAGGACAAGCAGGGCCATCTGGCCGCGCGCCAGAACTACCTCCAGGACCGGCTGGCCCGCGCCGAGGTCATCGATCCGAAGACGCTCAAGTCCGATCGGGTCGTCTTCGGCGCCACGGTCACCCTCGAGAACGAGGACACCGGCGAGATCACCAAGGTGAAGATCGTCGGCGAGGACGAGGCCGATCCGAACCGCGGGATGATCAACCTCGCCTCCCCCATGGCCAAGGCCATGATCGGGAAGAGCGTCGACGACGAAGTCAAACTGAAGACCTCACAAGTTCAGAAAACCTTTTACGTTTTGAAAATCGAGTTTGTATGATGCGTATTCGCTCAATATTTGTTCTGTGTCTTTTTGTCGCCGTGACCGCGCTCGCCGCCTGCGAGCAGAACGAGGGAGACCGCTGCGAGACCAGCGCCGACTGCGCCAGCGATCTGACCTGTTGCATCCCCGCGGGGACCCTGGAAGGGACGTGTCAATATGAAGAAAACTGTCAGACGGAGTAGGCGGCTCCTTCGGGCGGCCCTCCCGCTGGCGCTTTTCGCCCTGGCCGGTTTTCCCCTGTGTGCCTGCACCGGGGAGGAGGGGAGCTCCCTGGGCACCGCCTGCCAGAGCCACGCCGACTGCCCCAACCCCGCCCGCCAGCGCTGCGTCCCCGAATGGGGCGTGTGCGTCGGCCAGACCAACGAGCTCGGCGATCTCGATGAGTTCGACGCCGGAGGGGCCGGCTTTTCCGATGCCGGGAACTGAACGCAGCCGGAAAAGCCCCGGTCGCACCAGCGACTGATTTCATTTGCAAAATCCGGAATTGACCCCTTGACAACACCCCGTCGGCGGATCCAAGAATGGGCCTCCGGGTGAGTGGGCCTTCTTGCAGGTGTTCTTCCGCCACGTCCCCGTCTCCATTCCGGGAAGCAACCAAACCACAAGGTAAAAATGCATGTGCAGCCAACAGTTGTCGGTGACCGGTGAACTGAAATGCCTGTGTGCCCGATGTTCCGAGATGCAGGGCTCCTGCTGCAAGAAAAAGGAGATCCTCCTGACCCGGGGGGATCGTGCCCGGATCGCGGCCTATGTCGGGAACGACGATTTCCACGAGCTGCGGGCGCCCGTGGATCCCGCCTACCTCGAGCAGGACGACGACCCCAACTGGAACCGGTGGACGCTCAACGAGCGCGGAGAGCGCCTCCAGTTGAAGGTGCGGCCGGATCGCTCCTGCCTGTTCCTGTCCGGGACGGGCTGTGAGCTGCCCTATGAGGTCCGTCCGATTGTATGCAGACTGTTCCCCTACACCTATAACGAGGGTGGGATCCTCGACGTGGAGCGTGAGTGCCCGACCGAGCTGCTCGCTCCGGGGGAGACCCTGATGGAATGCCTGGGCATGGATCAGGAAAAGGCCCGGCGATGGCACGAGCTTTTGTACAGCGAACTGCGGGAGCCGCACTGAACTGCGGAGCCGCACAGAACTGCGGAGCCGCACAGAACTGCGGAGCCGCACTGAACTGCGGAGCCGCACAGAACTGCGGAGCCGCACTGAACTGCGGAGCCGCACAGAGAGTGAAACCAGTACTTTGAGATCATTTGCACCTGTGTTAGGCTTGCAGGGTTCGATTGACTGTAAGGAGGTCATCCACATGAGTCATGACGATCCGGGCAAGGAAAACAACGACAAGGTCGCCGAAATCGCAGCCATCGAGGAGCGTCTCCAGGTGCTTCGCGTCGAGCATCGGGCGCTGGATCTGAGTCTTCAGGAGATCGAGAAGCATCTCAGCCTGACGTCCCAGGAGCAGCAGGAGGTCGCCCGAATCAAGAAACAGAAGCTGCACAAGAAGGACGAGATTTCCCACATCGAGGGTCTCCTTGCGCAGTTGAAGCAACAAACTCCAGCCAATTCCTAGCCGTCCAACGACATACAACCTTCATACATCCGGAGGAGTTGAAACATGAAACGTTCAGGTCTCTTGGCGATGCTTCTCGGCCTGCTTGCCCTCGCGTGCACGCCGCCGAACACGAAGAAGGCGCCTGTGCAGAACCAGGTGCAGTACCCCTACGTCGTCTGGAAGCGCGCGCTTCCCGGCAAGACGTTCATCGTGGAGGACTCCCAGCGCCGGCTGTTCGGCGTCGAGCTCGACGAGAAGAACCGTCCCGCGGTGCTCCACGCACTGGAGAAGGGCTCCGGGCGCAAGCGCTGGAGCCGCGAAGGTGAGCTGGGCCTGCGCGACGCGGAGCTGCCGTGGTCGGTGCAGGTGCATGTCCGCGGCAACACGATCGCGTTCTGGACCGCCGACAACCGTGTCCTCGGCCTCGACCGCTACTCGGGCGTAGAGAAATGGGAGAAGCCCCTGCAGGGCCTCGGCCTGTCCGTGCTCGGCGAGAACTTCCTGACCGCATGGAACGACGAGATCCGGCTCGTGGAGCCCGAGACCGGCAAGGTCACCCCGTTCTCCCTGGGCCGCAAGATCACGGCGCCGCTGCATGTGACGCCAAAGGGCTTCATTGTCGCGTTCACCGGCGACATCGCCCAGTTGGTGGACCTGGAGAACATGAAACTGACCGTGAAGTGGGAATGGAAGATGAACCTCGACGGCGGCTTCTCGGCCGGCCAGGCGAGCTCCTCCGAGGACGCCATCGCCTTCTTCCAGAAGACCGTGGCCGAAGACTCCTTCGTGAAGATCGTGGCCTACGACACGGCCGCGCTCAAGGAGATGTACCAGATCCGGATCCGCGGCCAGGAAGACAACCCGAGGACGTTCGCCCGCTTCTCCGGGGAGCCGAACCTGGCCCGCCTCGTGATCCGCCCGGTCCATCCCGGCGACAGCGAGTGGCACACCGTGGATCTGCAGGAGGGCAAGCTCCTGCACCTGAACTACGTCGGAGGCAAGCTGGCGACCCCCTGCTTCCTCGGGGAGAAACTGTCCTGGTGCGGCACCGAGACCGGCATCTCCGCCTTCAACACCCATCCCTGGACGCCCGCCTGGACGCAGGAGACCATCTACCCCGGCACCGAGGGGCAGCACATGGCCGTGGGCGAGACCTTCGTCATCGCCGGCGGTTCCCGCGTGAAGGGGTTCTCGGCCACGGGCTCCACGGTGTTCACCTATGACCTCAAGTCCCCCTCGCTCAAGGAGCCCCGCGTGAACCGGATCCTGGGCGCCAAGGACGGCGTCCTGTGGTTCACGGTCGTGGACTACTCGATCGACAAGGTCAAGCGTCGCGCCGTGGGCGAGGTCTGGGCGTACACGCTCGCCTCCAACACCGTCACCTCCCGGATCCCGGTGGGCGACGCGCAGAACACGCTGGGCACGGTCCGTTTCCTGCCCGAGCTCGGCCTGATCGTCGCGGCCGACGAGACCGCACTGATCCAGATCGCCCTGGCCAACGCGGCGGTCACGCGCAAGGCCCACAAGGTGCGGGTCGAGGGCAAGGAGAGCCTGAACCTGAAGGTGTTCTCCAACGTCGCCGCGATCACCTGCGCCCACGGCCTGCAGGCCTTCGAGATCGGAAAGGCCCGTGATCTGGGCTTCCTCGAGCTGGTGCGGGAAGCCAAGGCCGCGCCTGCGGGCAAGCCTGCCGCCGCCGGGTTCTCCCATTCATTCCTGGCTGTCAGCGAGACCCACGCCTTCGTGCGCGACAAGGCCGGCGACCGCGATCTGCTGGCGCTGGACCTGAAGACCGGCAAGACCGCCTGGAAGGCGCCCATGACCGATCTGCTGGATCCGCAGGTCGAGGTGCTCCCGGCCGGTCTTCTGGTCGTCTCCCCCGAGAAGTCCCGGCTGCTGGATCCCGCCACGGGCAAGGCGACGACCGAGCTTCCCGGCTCCACGCGCATGATCCGGCTGGCCGACCGCGTCGTGCTCTTCCATGCGGAGAAGTCGGCGCCCACGCCGGCGGCCCGCCTCCTGGTCGTCTCCTACGACGCCGACGACAAGAACCAGCCCAAGATGCTCTGGGACAAGACCTTCGCCGCCGGCAAGGAAGCGCCGCTGGCCGGCTTCCCGGTGGCCTGGCCCCTGTGGGTCCATGCGGAGAGCGAATATGTCATGTTCGACTCCGAGGGCGGTCGCTGCCTGAACATCCTGTCCTCGGCCGACGGCAGCCCCGTCCGCGAGCTCTGCAAGGGCGTGTGGCCGTGGCCTCCGATGGCCTACGAGCGCTCCTTCCTGCACGCCACGGGGCCCTTCGTGGCCTCCGTGCCCCTCGAGCAGCAGGGTCTGTTCCAGTTCCGCCTGGCCGGCCCGTGGAAGCAGATCCTCAAGCTGGGCAAGTCCGGCGACGGCGCCATGATCTGGCGGCAGTTCTCCGAGGTGCAGAAGGCCACGCTCTACCTGCTGATGCAGTCCAACGCGCTGTCCGCGATCCAGGTCGGTGACCCCGAGGCCAACGAATAATCGGGCGCCTACCGGTCGATTTTTTCTTGACATACTTCACAATTTTGATCTAGGGCATAGACTGGAATACGTCTAGGTGCTACAGTTCTGCCTCAGGGAGGATTTCCCGATTCGGAAATTCCAGGCCAAGGGTCCATGTCCATTCGATACATCATCTGTCCCAAGTGCAAGACCCCGTCCTTCGAGCAGAGCCCGCTTTGCAAGAACTGCGGCACCAATCTCAACGACCTCGAGGCGGTGCCGCCCTTTGCTCTCATGGGCGCCCTGCTGGAGAACCGTTACCAGCTCGTCGAGTATCTCGATG
>PHBF01000247.1 GCA_002841905.1 Deltaproteobacteria bacterium HGW-Deltaproteobacteria-17 | reverse complement strand
GCCGTTGACGGTCACGAGGTTGCCCGGCTCCACCCAGCGGGGGAACGGGGAATGCGTGAAGCGGCGGCGCTGCATGAGCAGGACCACCACGTCGGCGCCGTCGGATCTCCTGGCCACGGAGAACCCGAAGTGCGAGATCGCGTGCTGGTTCCGGTAGGAGGCGAGGTTCTTGGCGATCCAGTTGGCCAGGAAATCCGCGTCATATCCTGACGCGACCATGTAGTTCTGCAGGATCCACGGGCTGGCGACCCCCCACTCCGAGGCCATCTCGAGCAGGGAGCTGGGCGCCAGCGGCTTGCCCTGGTACACCTGCAGGTGGGCGGCGAGCTTCGACAACGCCAGGCTGAACCCCACCGGCAGCGTGCCGGACTCGAACTGGGTTCGGATCTTCCTGGTCATCTCGGAGAGCGCCACGGGCACCTGATCGGAGTCGTCGTACTGCGAGATCCCGGGCTCTGATGCGGGCACCGTGACCGGGGCGACCGGCGCCGTGACGGGCGGCTCGGGGGTCTCGCCGGGAGAGGAAGGCTGCGGCTTGCCCGGATCGGGCGGGAGCCCCGGATCGGTCGTGGCGGGATCGGTCCCGGCGGCCATGGCCGGCGGGGTCGTGGTTCCGCCGGAGCGGCAGGGGCAGGTGGAACCCTTGCTGCCCTGCGTGCAGGACATAAACAAAATAAAAGGCAGAATCAAAAATGCTTTCATGACAGGCCACTCTTTCCGACCGCAGCGGGCTCGGCCAGGCTAATCTGGCATGTTTCGACGCATTTGGGCACCAAAAAATTCCCCCGACAGGGTCCCGGGGCGGCCCCGAATCACGCGCCGGCGTTTTGGGGTTGAATCCCCGGGCGCTTCCAGATAGACTCGCAGGCCTTGTTGGTTCTTGTGAACCGAATCGGAACGAATCGAAAAGGAGTTTCATCATGAAAAAATCGTTTGTACTGTTTCTCTCCATCGCCCTCCTGACCGGCTTTGCCGCCTGCGGCAAGAAGGGCTCCGCCCCGGGCAAGGGCGCCGCCGAGACGAAGGAAGCCGCCGCCGCCACGACGGCCGCCGCCGAAAAGGAACTGGGGATCAAGCCGGGGATCACCATCTCCGTGAACCTGAAGTCCGTCAAGAGCTCCCCGATCTACTCGATGTTCAAGGACAAGATCGAGAGCCAGATCGGCAAGACCGAGTGCGTCAAGAAGGTCATCGAGTCCGTGGACTCGATCGTGCTCATGGGCAGCCCCAAGAGCCTCGGCGGCAAGGTCGACGACGGCGACGCCGCGGCGAAGAAGAACGAGAGCATCTACATGGTCATGCACGGCTCCGACGCCAAGGCCGCGCTCGCCTGCATGAAGGAGAGCAAGGAAGGCGCCAAGGACGGCAAGCTCAACGGCGTCGACGCCCTGACCTTCGAGGACGACGGACAGACCGGCTACGTGTGGGCGGGCTCCGAGAAGACCGTGGTCATGGTCGGCGGCAAGTACGCCGAGAAGGTGACCCCGGGCAAGGACATGCTGGGCAAGGGCGAAGTGAAGCCCTTCGCCGGCGACAAGTCCATCGCCTTCACCGTGGGCGAGATCGAGGAAGTGAAGGAAGCCTCGGGCTTCGTCGACTTCTCCAAGGGCCTGATGGCCGACGTGTCCGTCACCCTCAAGGACGAGGCCAAGGCGAAGCTGGCCGAGACGCAGTACGAGGGCGCCAAGAAGCAGGCCGACCAGATCCCGATCCCGGGCGTCGGCGACATGATCAAGTCCCTGAAGTTCGTCCGCAACGGCGCCACCATCTCCGTGCAACTGTCCCTCTCCTCGGATCAGGTCAAGCAGCTCATGGACCTGGCCAAGGGCATGGGCGGCATGGGCATGTAGCCCACGCTCTCCCGCGTTGCACTCTCTCCCCCGTATACAGTTAAATAAAACATAAATATTCAGCAACTACTGAACCATCGTCCCCCGCGTTTGAGCGGCGGTTTGCCTCTGCGCAGGCTGTTCATGGATCAGGCGAAGTGACCGAGCTTGTGCAGCTGGATCTGCAGGCGGGCGTCCATCACCCGGGCCGCCAGCAGCCACTGCGCCAGCGCGGAAGGATCGAGGCGGGAGAGGATGGGCGAGAAGAGCACCGCAAAGCGACGGTCGGGCAGCCCTCCCAGGATCTCCAGCGCGTAGTCGAAATCGAAGCGGTCGGCGACGACGAACTTGACCTCGTCGCCGGGCCCCAGACGGTCGAAGTTGGCGCGCACCAGCCGGGCCTGCTCCCCCGAGGAGGGTGGCTTGACGTCCATGATGACGTGGACATCGGCGGGGACCCCGGAAAGGCCGAACGCCCCAGAGGTCTCCAGGAGCACGGTGTATCCGGCGTCGCACAGGGCGCGCAGCAGCTCCGGCGCCCCGTCCTGGGCCAGGGGCTCCCCGCCCGTGACCTCGACGAGGGGACAGGCGTGGGCCGCCACGGCGACGAGCACGTCGTCGACCGACATCGGACGCCCGGGCGCGGTGCGCACGGCCTCCGTATCGCACCAGGTGCAGCGCAGGGGGCAACCGGCCAGGCGCACGAACACACAGGGCAGCCCCGCACGGGTGCTCTCCCCCTGCAGGCTGAAGAAGATCTCCTGGACCGCCAGGGTCATGGCCGGACCTGGTCCGGCGCCGAAACGGGCCCGGCCTTGGGTCGGGTGAGGTCCAGCTCGACGCCACCAGGTCCCAGACGCTCGGTGCGAGGCCCCAGCAACAGGAACAACTCGAGGCTCCCGTAAGGCAGGGCCTGGTTGTATTCGCGCGTCAGGCGCTCCTGCTGGTAATCCAGCTCGGCGGCCCCCTCCCCCTTGTCCAGGTCCTTCAGCCGACGGGCCAGCAAGGTCCGCTCCTCCTCATCCTGGGCCGAGGCGTAGGCCTCCCGCACGTACTCGGCAGCCAGCTTGTTCATGCCGGCCTTGGTCATCTGCGTGATGGCGAAGATCTTCAGATACGGCGGCGCGCCCGCCATGCGGCTGGCCTCGCGAAACAGCCCGATGGCCTCCTCACGGTTCCGTTCGGCCTCCTCGGGGGTGGCCGCCTTGTACTCATAGACCAGGTTGAACGCGAGGGCGGACCGGTACCGCCAGTTGTGGGGAAATCTCTTCATCGCCGCACGATAGAATTCGTTGGACATCAGGACCGTCTCATTATCGATGATCCGTCCGCCGTACAGCATGGCGGCCCCCGCCCACTGGTAGGCCAGCTCGAAGGAAGGATCCAGGGCGATCACGCGCCAGGCGTGGGCGGCCAGCCAGGTCTGCCGCTTCTGTCCGTTCATCTCGGTGCCGAAGTACATCAGGGTCTTGACCCACATCAGATCCGCCAGCATGTGCCGGTATCCCAGGGAGGCGACCCGGAGCACCTTCTCCGAAGGCAAATAAAAACTGTCCATGTTCTGGGGAATGAACGCGCGCTGCGCATGAAGCCGCTGCAGGCTCAGCAGCATCAGACCGAAACAGGCGAACCATGCCGAAATCCAGGTAAGTTTCTTGAGAAATCCGTACATCGTCGCGCGCGCCGCCTCAGCGTCATATATATGATAAATCCGGGGGCATGCGCAATCTCTATTGACCGCGGGCCGGGTTTTTGCATTGATGCAGCAGTCCGTCCCCGCCGGTCCGGAGGAAATCGACATGACTGACGACCTGAACAAGAATGAACCATCTGCGGATGTGCCGGAAAATGAAGACAACCACGTCGAAAAGGAGTTCTTCGACCAGACGGGGGCCAACGCCACCGACGCCGCCGAATACGAGGGGCTCTCGGCGTCCTTCCGGCCCCGCTGGCAACGCAGCCCGCTGCTGGCGGCCTTTTTCATTCCGCTGAGCCTGTTCCTCATTTATTTGCTGTGGACCGACCTCGTCTTCGGCGTGCGCGGCCTGTTCGTGCGCTCTCCCCAGGACATCGGGGATGCCGTCGACGCCCTGTCCGCGGGCAAGGTCCGGCACAACACCTGGGTCCACATGAAGGGCCTCGTCAGCATCCAGAGCCAGCTGCCCATCCCGCGCACCAAGAGCCGGGGACGGGTGGACGGCTATTATGTGTATTACGTCCTTCTCGGAACCAACAACCGCATCCTGGTGAAGCGGTTTTCCAAGGAGGGCATGATCACCGAGCGGATGCCCACCGAGTTCACGGGCCGTCTGCTGCGCATCTCCGACGTGGAGGAGGGCGTGCGGCTGCAGGAGTATTACCGGAACAACGTGACCGATCCGTCATCGGACATCCTGTTCCGCGAGTTCCAGGAGGAGAGCGCCGACGCCGCCGACGCCGCCCCCGCCCCCGCGGCCGTGCTCAACAGCATCGAGAAACTGCGGGAGACCAACCCCACGCTGATCACCGACCTCGGAGAGAAGTTCACGCTGCGTCCGAACATGAAGATGGACGTCAAGGCCTACTACCTGCCCGACATGGTCGTCTCCTTCAACCGCGAGTTCGCCTCCAACATCCAGCTCACGCTGACGGGCGGCACCTCCCGGGGCGGCGCCTGTCCGGCCGGCGTCGGCGGCTCCGTGATCCTCAAGCGCGACCCCGAGACGCTGACCCTGCCCGACCGCAACGTCACCGGCGAGGACCATGTCCCGACGGGCGACGCCACGGCGCTGGCCGCCTGCCCCAGCTGCCCCGAGACCGACACGCCGATCGTGCATCCGCCCGTGATCGTGCGCATCCCGGTCAACACCACGGTCATCGACGTGAACACCAAGAAGGAGCTCACCTTCGCCGCCGACGGCACCTACACGGTGGCCGGCGCGGCCTGCGGCAGCAATCCCGCCCGGGTGACCGTCGAGATCACCCACCGGCCCTTTGAACAACTGAACGACTGCTATCGCTGGCTGATCGCGCAGGGCCATCCCTTCGCGCCGCTCTCGGGCGCGGTGCAGGCCGAGGGTGACTGGGACATCGTCGCCCACATCGCCGACCAGGAGGTCCGCCAGTTGAAGGAGACGCACAAGATCCGCCGTGACTGCACGGAGAAGGACGCCGGACGCGCCCCCGACTGCGTGGTGATCGCGCCGGCGCTGCGCGTGGCCCCGCGCTGGAAGTTCCTGTTCAACATCCCGGTGCAGGACATCCGCGTGCAGGGGCAGGAGC
>PHBF01000246.1 GCA_002841905.1 Deltaproteobacteria bacterium HGW-Deltaproteobacteria-17 | reverse complement strand
CGGCCACGGTCAGTCCTCGGCGGTCAGGCCCTCGATGGGCGAGATCACGGCCGCCTTGTGGGCCGGATACAGGGTCGCCAGCAGCGAGAGCATCAGGGAGGACAGGGAAATCGAGACCACGTCAAACACGCTCACCGACACCGGAATGCGGGCAAACATGAAAATATTCTCGGACATGCGGATGCCCACGTTGGCCATGTACGCACAGACGCCCAGGCCCGCGAGCATGCCCAGCACCAGCCCCAGCACCCCGATGAACACCCCCTGGAGCATGAAGATCGAGCGGATGGAGCGGTTGGTGGCCCCCAGGGCCTTGAGGATGGAGATTTCCGACTGCTTGTCGATGACCACCATGATCAGGTTGGCCGTGATCGAGAACGCCGCCACCAGGATGATGACCACCAGGATGATGAACATCACCACCTTCTCGAGCTTCATCGCCGAGAACAGGGCCCGGTTCTGGGTCTTCCAGGTGCCCACGACGAAGTCCTTGCCCAGCACGTCGGAGAGCCCGTCGGCGGTGCGGTCGATCTCGTCCTGGTTCTGCAGCCGCAGCTCCCACCCCGTGAGCTGGTCGGTGCGCGCCGAGAACTTGCGGGCGTGCTCGAGGGTGGTGAAGGCATAGCGCAGGTCGTACTTGAAGTATTTCGTGCCGTAGAGGCCGGCCACCCGGAAGCGGATCAACTTGGGCACCGGGCCCGTCGGGGTCATGGTGCCCCGCGGGCTGATCACGTCGACGGTGTGCCCCAGGGAGAGCCCCAGCGTGCGCGCCTGCTCGGTGCTGATGATGATGCCGGGCAGATCCGACGGCCAGGGCGGCACGAAGGAGTAGCCGTCGCCGGTGGCGGTGTACGTGCCATAGACGACCTGCGCGTCGAGCCACTTCACGGCGGCCTCGTTGACCAGGTTGCGCAGCGTCCCCTGCTTCATGTGACGCTCGAGGTCGAACGTGGGGTGGCTCGGGTCGAGGCCGCGCAGCAGCACGCCCTGGGAGGCCTCGTAGGCCACGGCCTTGAGCAGGACCTCCTCCTCGATGTACGGCGCGATGACGGCCTGCACGCGCAGCCCCTTCAGGGCGTGGTCGATCTTCTCCGCCACGGGCGTGGCCGCGGTGATGCGCTCGTCGTTGGGCCGCGTGATGACCACGTGGGGGGAGAAGCTCACGATCTGGCGTGTCTGCTCGCCCTCGAGCCCGCCGAGGACGGAGAGCACCACGACCATGGTGGCCGTCCCGAGGAACACGCCGAAGATGGAGATGGTGGAATACACGTTGAAGACGGCCAGGATCAGCGCGAACAAAAGGACGCCCACGCCCAGGGCCACCGAGATCAGGCCGCCGTAGTAACAGGTGCCGTGGGGCAGGATCTTCAGGAAGTCCGGACGGGCGCCAAAGGACCCCGCGCAGTAGAACAGCAGCGCCCCCAGCGCCAGCAGGGCCACGGCCATCAGCACCACGAACCAGTGCGATCGCTCGGCCCGCAGGTACCGGAAGGCGATGGTGCTCTCGAAGGCGCCGGCGGAGTTGGCGTTCATGCGCCCTTCTCTTCCTGCTGCTGCACGAGCAGGGCCGTGATGAAGGGCTGCAGGTCCCCGTCGAGGACGCTGTCGACGTTGCCGATCTTCAACTCCGTCCGGTGGTCGGTGACCAGGCGGTACGGGGCCAGCACGTAGGAGCGGATCTGGGAGCCGAAGTCGATCTTCTGCTTGGTCCCGATGATGCCGTCCATGCGCTCCTCCTGCTCCTTCTGCTTGAGCTGGTACAACTGCGAGCGGAGCATGCGCATGGCGGTGGCCTTGTTCTGGAACTGGCTGCGCTCGTTCTGGCAGGCCGCCACGCAGCCGGTGGGGAGGTGGGTCAGGCGGACGGCGCTCTCGGTCTTGTTCACGTGCTGGCCGCCGGCCCCGGAGGAGCGGTAGACGTCGACCCGCAGGTCCTCGTCGCGGATCTCGATGTCGATGGTGTCATCCAGATCCGGGGTCACCAGGACGCTGGCGAAGGCGGTGTGGCGGCGGGCCGCGGCGTCGAACGGGGACATGCGCACCAGCCGGTGGACGCCGGACTCGGCCTTGAGGTAGCCGTAGGCGTACGCGCCCTCGATCAGGATCGAGCAGTTCATGATGCCGGCCTCCGCGCCCTGGTTCACGTCGAGCAGGGTGGCCTTGTAGGACATGCGCTGGGCGTACCGCAGGTACATGCGCTGGAGCATCTCCGCCCAGTCCATGGCGTCGACGCCGCCGGCGCCGGCGTTGATGTTCACCAGGGCGTTCTGCGTGTCCAGCTCGCCCGAGAGCATCTGCCGCAGCTCGATCTGGGCGATCCGGGCGTCGACCTGCTGCAGGCCCTCCCAGCCCTCGAGCAGCACCGCGTCGTCCTTCTCCTCCTTGGCCATCTCGATCAGGGTCGAGGCGTCGTCGAAGGCGCGGGCCATCTCCTCGTAGTCGCCGATGCGGTTCTTGCAGTCCGCGATCTCCTTGAGCAGGTTCTGGGCGCGCTCCTTCTGGTTCCAGAAGTCCCCCTCGAGGGTGAGCTGCTCGAGCTCGGCGGCGCGCTCCCGGCTCTCCTGCACGCGCAGCATGCGCTGCATCTTCTCAATACGGTCTTTCAGGCTCGTCACGAGCGCGTTGATCTCATAATTGTCGGGAAGCATCGCCTACCTCCACCCAGATGCGGCGTTGTAGCAGAAAAAGCCTCTACAGGCCACGGAAAACGGCGTCAGGAACCAGCGCTCCTAGGTTGCGACCAGATACGCGGTGTACCCGGCATACGCGGCCACCAGGAGCAATCCTTCGATGCGGGAGACCCGCCGACGCGTGAGCATGAACAGGCCGAAGGCCATCGTGAAGGACACCATCACGCCGAGATCCACCTGCAGGGGCAGGCCTCCGGGCACGGTGACGGCGTGGATCATGGCGCTGACGCCCAGCACGAAGATGACGTTGAAGATGTTGGACCCCAGGATGTTCCCCAGGGCCATGCCCGACTGCCCTTTGAACGAAGCGGCCAGGCTCGCCGCCAGCTCCGGCAGCGAGGTGCCGATCGCGACGATGGTCAGGCCGATGACCCGCTCCGAGAGCCCGAAGACCTCGGCGATGCCGACGGCCCCCATGACGCCCAGCCGGCCCCCGCCGAGCAACCCGGCGAGGCCGAGGATGATCAGCACGACCTGACGGGACCTCGACATCCCGGGCGCGGTGTCGGCCACGGCCTCGGTCACGCCCTCGTCCTTTTTGCCGCGCGTGGACAGGATCAGGAACACCGTGTAGGCGAGGCCCGCCAAAAACAGCACCATGCCCTCGAAGCGGCTGATCGTGCCGTCGGCCAGGAAGATGATGAACCCGCCCGTGACCAGGGCCAGCACGGGAAAGTCCCGCCGCAGGAAGGACCGGTCGACGGGCATGGGGCGGAACAGCGCCGTCAGTCCGATGATCAGGCCGATGTTGGCGATGTTGGAGCCGATGACGTTGCCCAGGGCGATCTGCGGGTTGCCCGACACCGCCGACAGCGCGCTGACGGTCATCTCCGGCAGCGAGGTGCCGTAGGCGATGACGGTGAGCCCGACCACCGACGCGGAGATGCCCAGCTGCAGCGCCATCGAGGAGGCGCCGGCGATGAGCCAGTTCGCCGCCACGGCCAGCAGCACGAAGCCGCCGATCAACTCCACCGCCGACAACCAGATCATGGGGCACCTTCCTTCCCGAGGGTCAGGTCCGACCCGCCGCCGCGGGCGGCGAGCGCGCGATGGCCGTTGTCCCAGGCCGCCGCGGCCAGGACCCCGGGATCGTCCCCGCGCAGCGCGGCCAGGGCCATCAGCGTCTCACGGACGTGGGCGGGCTCGCAGGTTCGTCCCCGGTGGGAGCGCGGCGCCAGATAGGGCGCGTCGGTCTCCACGAGGAGCCGGTCCGCCGGGACCATCCGGGCGGCCTCCTGCACCTCGAGGGCCTTCGGGAACGTCACGATCCCGGAGAAGCTGATGTAGAAGCCGAGCGTGAGGTACCGGTCGGCGGTCCGGGCGTCCCCGGTGAAACAGTGGACGATCGAACCCGGCGCCGCGGGGTGATCCCGCAGGAGGGCCAGGGTCTCGTCGTGGGCCTCGCGCACGTGGAGCGCCACGGGCAGCCTGGCGCTGCGCGCGCGATCGAGCTGGTCCGCGAAGACGGCCGCCTGCACGTCACGGGGACTGAAATCATAATGAAAGTCCAGGCCGATCTCGCCCCAGGCCACCAGCCGGTCCGCGGCGGCCGCCACCGCGTCCAGGAACGCCGGCGTGGAGGTCGAGGCCTGATGCGGGTGGACGCCGGCGATCACGGTGATGCCGGGGGTGCGGGCGGCAAAGTCCAGGGTGCGCGCCAGCTCGGCCGGATCGGGCCCCAGGGCGGGCACGGTGATGCGCAGGACGCCGGCCTGGCGGGCGTTTTCAAGGACCTGCTCCAGCCGGCCGGCCAGCGCCGGGAACAGCAGGTGCGCGTGCGTGTCGTGCAACTTCATCGGGGGACCGGGCCCCCGCCCGTCGTCGGACCGACGGGGGATGTTGTGGGACCGACGGGGCCCGTCGTCGGACCGACGGGGGATGTTGTGGGACCGTCGGTGGACGTTGTGGCTGACGACGTGGTCGAGTCGAGGAACGCCAGCGCGTCGCGTGCGGTCTCGGCCTCCTGGCTGTCGGGCTTCCGGTCACGGATCGCGATCAGCGTCTCCCGGGCCCAGGCGGCGCCCGACAGACCCAGACAGTGGATCGCCCAGATGCGGGTCTCGAAGGAGAAGGATCGGGTCTTGGCGACGAGCAGGTTGCGGGCCCGATCGTCCCCCAGGCGCGCCAGGAGGGCCCCCAGTTGAAGACGGTGCAGGGTGGACTGGAACACCCGCCCGTAGAGCGACTCGACCTGGGGCCTGATGGAGGCATCCGAGAGGGCGCACAACTGGGTAAGGCAATCTGTAAACATGTCATGGCGCGACAGGAACGGCACCAGCATCGCCGAGGCGCCCTCGGCGGCGACGCGGGCCAGCGACATCGCGGCCTCGAAGCGGACCTCCTCGTCGGCGTCCCCGGTCGCGGCGCGGCGCAGGGTCTCCACGGGGACCGGCGACAGTTCGCCCAGGGCCGAGGCCAGGTTGGCCCGCACCCGCG
>PHBF01000245.1 GCA_002841905.1 Deltaproteobacteria bacterium HGW-Deltaproteobacteria-17 | reverse complement strand
CAACAGCACCGCCCCGAGGAACCCCCACTCCTCGGCCCACACCGCGAAGGGAAAATCGCTCCACTGGGCGGGCAGGAACTGGTACTGGCTCTGGGTGCCGGCCATGAACCCCTTGCCGAAGAACTGGCCCGATCCGATGGCGAACATGCTCTGCCGGATGTGCCAGCCGTCACCGGTCGGATCACTGGCGGGGTCCAAAAATACCAGGATGCGGCTCTTCTGGTATTCCTGCAGCACGAAGGTCCAGATCAGCGGGAGCAGGACCAGGGCCGATCCTGCCAGCGTGAGCAGAGAGCGTACGCGCAGCTTGAGCAGGAACATGATCGAGAAGAACACCAGCAGGATGATCATCATCGTGCCCAGGTCGGGCTGGATCAGGATCAGCAGCGCGGGAAGCCCCACCAGGAACGCGGGTACGGCGAGCTCCTTGAGGGAGCGCCCCTCGTCGTTCTTCGGCGGGCTCGCGTTGACATAGTGCGCCATGGTCAGGATGATGATGATCTTCATCAACTCCGACGGCTGGATGACCAGCGGGCCGATGTTCAGCCAGCGGCGCGACCCGAAGAACATGCGCCCCAGGACCAGCACGGCCACGAGGCTGATGATGCCCAGGATGTACAGCAGGTTGGCCGCCCTGTCGTAGAACCGGTAGTCGATGGTCGCGGTGATGAAGAACGCGGAGAAACCCAGGAAGATCCAGTAGATCTGCTGCGTGAACAGGGGCGCCGAGAAGGAGACCGAGGTGCTGTACAGGTTCAGCAGCCCCAGCCCGGTGATGCTGATGATCAGCAAAAGCAGGGTCCAGTCGATTCGCAGGTAGAAGCGGCCTTCGGGTTCGAACATCAATCCTTCTTTTGGCGCCTCACGGGGTCGCCTGGTTCTGGGCCGCGGTGATCTTGAAGTATTCGTCGAGGATGGCCATGGCGGGCGCGACGGACATCTTCGAGGCGAAGCCGCCATGCTCGACGAGGACGACGACCACCACCTGGGGTTTCTCCACGGGCGAGAAGCCCACGAACCAGGCGTGATCCTGGTTGCGCCAGCGGCTCTCCTCGGGATCCTGCCCGGGCTCGCGGCGCATCGCGCGGACCTGGGCCGTGCCGGTCTTGCCCGCCACGCGCAGGTGGGGAAGGCGGGCCTTGTATGCGGTGCCCTCGGGGTTGTTCACGACCCCGTCGAGGGCGCGCGTGAGCAGCTCCCAGGTCTCGGGTTTGAACTCCAGGCGCCGCTTGACCACCGGCAGGAACTCCTGGACGGTCGCGCCGCGGTAATCCGTGATGCGCTCGACGATCTGGGGCTCCATCACCGATCCGCGGTTGGCGATCGCGCCATAGGCCTGGGCCACCTGCAGGATGCTCGCCTTCACATCCCCCTGGCCGATGCCGGAGTTGAGCGTGTGGCCGATGCGGAAGCCCTCCTGGTATTTCTGGGCATACCACTGCTTGGTGGGGATGAAGCCGGACTTCTCGTGGTTGAGGTCGAGGCCCGGCGGCGTGCCGAACCCGAGCAGGCGGGCATAGCGCGCCATGCGATCCATGCCGACGCGCTCGGAGAGCATGTAGAAGTACACGTTGCAGGAGGAGACGACCGCGCTCTCGAGGTTCATCAGGCCGTGGGCGTGGGTGCAGCGGAAGGAGCTGGAACGCCCGTACTCGTACCAGCCCTTGCACAGGTGGTATTCCTCGAACTCGGCGAGGTTCTCCTCGATCGCGGCGATCACCGACACGACCTTGTAGGTCGACCCGGGGAAATAGGTGCCCTGGATGACCTTGTCGAGCATCGGATGAAGGGGGTTGTTGTAGATCTCGGAGGCGCGCGAGGAACTGAGGCGGCCCGACACCTCGTTGGGATCGAACGCGGGCTTGGAGACGTAGGCCAGGATCTTCCCCGTGTCCACCTCCATGAGCACCGCCGAACCGGACACGAAGGGGGCCATCACCAGCTCCACGGAGCGCTGGATGTCGGCGTCGATCGTCGAGACGACGTTGTAGCCTGGCTCGGCCGGCACGTGGAACGGCCGCGGGAGCCAGCGCATGGCGTCGGGGCCCGTCTTCACGCGCCCCTTGGCGTCGCGCACGCGCCACAGGCTGCCGCGGCGTCCGCGGAGGCTCTTCTCCATCTTGGCTTCGAGGCCGAACTTGCCGATCCAGTCGCGATCGTGATAGTCGGCCAGGGGCTGCCGCAGGATGTCCTCGGCGTTGACCTCCCCGACGAAACCCAGCGCGTGGGCCGCCATCGGGCCGTTGGGGTACTGGCGCTTCTCCTGGGTCGAGATGTCGAGCCCGGGCAGGTGGTCCCGGTTGCTCTCCAGGATCAGCGCCCATTCCTTCGGGATGTCGCGGATGGCCAGGAGGGAGAAGCCACGCTTGCGCCCCTCGGCGAGCATGATCTTGGACTGGATGTAATCCAGGTCCATCTGCGGCACCTGGATCAGGCTCTGCAGGGTCTCGAAGGCCTTGGCGTTGAAGAAGCGAGGCGTGATGAACACGTTGTAGGCCACGCGGTTCTTCACCAGCACGACGCCATGGCGGTCCAGGATCAGTCCGCGGGGTGCCTCGATGTTGATCTTCTGGAGGAAATTGGTGCGTGAGAGCTCGCGGTATTCGGCGCCGTACACGATCTGGAGCTGGGCCAGCCGGCCGATCAGCACCAGGAAAACCACCCCCACGAACACGAAGGCGATGCGGTATTTCCTTCCGAATTCGCTGTCGTCGGACAGCACCAGCCTTCTCATTTGAAAATCCCTTCCACGGAGACCTCGTAGCTGGCCATGCGGTCCACGCGCCACAGCACGTAGAAGTACGCGGGGGCGAAGAGACCGGTCACCAGCATCTGCATCGGCAGGTGGGAGAGCATGGCCCACGAGTGCTCCACGGGGTTGAGCCACTGGTCGATGGAGATCACCAGCAAGCCGGCCGCCCCCGAGGCGAGCGCCCCCAGCAGGACCTGCAACCACAGCGCACGACCATAGATCCGGCCGAAAGCCGCGCGCACCAGGAAATACACGAGGACATACACCAGCGCGTGCATCCCCACCGGTGCCCCTGAAAACAGGTCGATGACGTAGCCTATTCCCAGCGCGGCCGTGGCACCACGGGAGAGGCTGCCACGGATGCCGTGGGCGCAGTAGACCACGGCGATCAACCCCAGTTCGGGGACGTTGAAGGTGAAGAACGGCACCGCGAACAGCAGCACGGGCTCCAGCAGCAGGGTGCCGAAGGTGAACAGGAACAGGGCCGTGACGCGGTTCATGGGCGCACCTAGAAGGGCCGCAGCCCTGTCCGGGGCTGCTCCTTCTGCAGCTCGGGGTCAGGAGCGGACTGGGGATCCGCAACCGGCGGCGGGGTCACGACCACCAGCACCTTGTCAAGCCGGGAGAAATCGACCGCCGCCTCGACGATGGCGTCCTGGAACTTGCCAAACTCCTTCTTCTGGACGGACACGATGCGTCCCACCTGCAGGTCCGCCGGGAAACGGACGCCCGAGGCGCCCCCCATGCCCGACGTGACCACGAGGTCACCCACCTGGATCTCCTCCTCGCGCCGGAGGTAGGTGAGCCGCGCCGTGTACTTCCTCGGATCGCCCGTCCCCACGAGGAGGGCCTCCGTGCCGGTGCGCTTGACCACCACCGGGATGCGCACCTTGGGATCGATCGCCAGCTGGATGTCGGCGTAATCACCGTACACGCGGTGCACCTTGCCCACGACGCCCTCGGGGATGATCACCGGATCATCGGGCTTGATCTCGTGGATGCCGCGGTCGATGCGCAGCCGCAGGACCCGGTAGTATGGGGAGAAGCTCTTGGAGATCACGCGGGCCGCGACCATCTCAGCGGAGCTGGCCTCCTTGAAGCCTAGAAGCTTCTCGACCTCGCGCCCCCGCTGCGCCCAGATCTCCAGGATCGCGTTGTTGGCCTTGAGGATCCCGTTCTCCGACCGCAGTTGGTCGTTCTCGGCCTTGAGGTTGACGAGGTAGATGTAGTTCATCCAGATCCCGTCCACCCAGCGGTAGATGAACATCGACGCCTGGTGCACCGGAGAGGAGAGCTTCAGGATCACCCGGTCCAGGGCGTTGAGCCGGTGCGGTTCCTTGATGTTGGCGAAGAGGAACACCACCGGGATGGCCAGCAGGAGCACACTGAAGATGATTTCCTTGGCACGGCGGGAGAGAAGCATGAGGACCATGGTATCTTGAAGAGTCCGGCTACGCGCCCCGCGTCAGCGTCACTTCCTTGAGCAGGCGCAGTTCCTCGAGGGCGCGGCCTGTGCCGAGCACGACGGCGTATTCGGGGTTGTCACAGACGGAGACGGGCAGCCCGGTCTCGGCGCGCAGCAGCATGTCGAGGTTGCGCAGCAGGGCTCCTCCGCCGGTCAGCACGACGCCGTGGGCGATGATGTCCGCGGACAACTCGGGGGGCGTCTGCTCGAGCACCTCGCGCACCGTCTCGACGATCTGCGAGAGCGGCTCGGACAGGGCAGCACGCACCTCCTCGCTGGAGATCACCATCGAGCGCGGGATCCCGCCCACGAGGTCGCGTCCGCGGACCTCCATGGTGAGCTCCTTGTCCAGCGGGTGGGCGCAGCCGATCTGCACCTTGATCTGCTCGGCGGTCTGCTCGCCGATGAGCATGTTGTGCTGGCGCTTCATGTACGCGATGATCGCCTCGTCGAGGCGGTTGCCGCCCACGCGCAGACTCTTGGCGTACACGATGCCCGAAAGCGAGATCACGGCCACCTCGGTGGTGCCGCCGCCGATGTCGACGATCATGTTTCCCGACGGCTCGGTGATGGGAAGACCCGCACCGATGGCCGCGGCCATGGGCTCCTCGATCAGGTAGACCTCGCGGGCGCCGGCGGCCAGGGCGCTGTCCTGCACGGCGCGCTTCTCGACGTCGGTGATCCCGGCCGGGACGCAGATGATGATGCGCGGCTTGACCAGCGTGCGGTGGGAATGCGCCTGTCCGATGAAGTAGCGGAGCATGGCCTCGGTCACGTCGAAGTCCGCGATGACGCCGTCCTTGAGCGGGCGCACCGCGACGATGTTGCCGGGCGTGCGGCCGAGCATCTCCTTGGCGGCCTTGCCGACGGCCAGGATCCGCTTGCCGCCGTGGGGCATGCGCTGGACGGCCACCACCGAGGGC
>PHBF01000244.1 GCA_002841905.1 Deltaproteobacteria bacterium HGW-Deltaproteobacteria-17 | reverse complement strand
CGTGGCGTCCCCCGGATCCCCGTTCTCGCACTCCTCATTTCCCACGAGCACGCCGTCTCCGCAGATCGGCCCGCACACGGAGGGCTCCCCGTCGCAGCTCCAGCCCGGGACGATGGTGCAGTCCTGGGCGCACCCCTCCTGCTGTCCGGCCGCCCCGGGATCACAGGTCTCCTCCGGATCGAGCACGCCGTTGCCGCAGGTGGCCGTTTCACCCTCCGAGATCGGAAGGACGGCATGGCAGCCCGGAAGACCCAGCCAGCCGATCATCATGAGCAGGAAATTGAACCGTGAAAGGATCCTCATCGGTGCCTCCGCCTCAGAATTCCCAGGAGAGGTTCAGGAACCAGCTCTGGGCACCGAGCCCCGGAACCAGCCGGACGCTCGTGCCCGTCGCTCCGGCCGGCGCCCCCTGTCTCTTCTTCCAGATCACCGAAGCGACGGTCACCGCCACGGCGCCTGTCAACGCGCCGGCCAGGCAAAGGTCCGTGAGATCCTGGTACCGCATCGCGCGGTCGCGGTCGTCGACCTTCCGGTGCTTCTCCCACTCGTCGTTGGCCGACACCGTCTGCATCCCCGCCCAGACGGTACCGGCGGTCAGCAAGGCCGTCACGCCCACGCCGGTCCAGAACCACCAGCGCGAGGTCAGCCCTGCGGGACCCTCCGCCTGGACGGGGCCGTCCCCCCGGGCCGGACCGTCCCCCTGCACCACTGGCGCGGGATCACGGGCGGGGTCCACCTTGCCGTCGGTCCCCGATCCCGGGTGCAGACGCTCCTTCATCTCCGCGATCTTCGACTGGATCTCCCGGGTGAAGGCCTTTTTCTGGGCGGAGGAGAATTCATCAATGGCGGGGATGGCCGCGAGAAACATTTCATAATATTTAAGCGCCGCGACATCCTCGTTGAGCATCCGGTGGGATTGGGCCATATTGAAATATATTTTCGGGTCTGGGAAAGCGTCGTAGGCCTTCTGGAACTGCTCGATCGCGTCACGATACTGGCCGGCGGCATACAACTTCCGGGCCGCGGTCATGTAGATTTCATACGTTTTTTTATTATCAATGGACTGGGCAAAGGCCGGAACGCAGCACATCAGGAGGCCGAGCACCAGTCCCGCCAGCGGCCTGAGGCCGCCCGGCATGAGGCCGCCCGGCAGCCCTTTTCCAGGTTCAGAGAACACCGTCTCCGAGCTTTCGTCTCTCATGTCTCATCCCTTTCGAGGTCGGCGGCTTTGCCGTACCCTTTCCGGGCTGGGGAGCGTCCGCCGGCTGGACCACCACCGGCACCAGGTCCTGGTAGATCTCGCGCACCACGATTCCTGGATCGAAGCGCAGGGAGATGGTGCTGTCCCGATATCCCTCGTGGGAAAAGTGCAACTCGCAGGACTCCCCCTCGGCCAGGGTCAGTTCCAGCGGTGTGTTGCGCGTCTGCTCGGTTCCGGTGGACATCTTCAGTTTCACGCTCACCGCCGCCGGAGTGGTCTTGATTATATACTTGTTTTGAAGGTTTTCGCTCTTTTTCTGCACGGGCGTGAGCACCAGGATCCTCGTGGGGAGCACCGGCTCCACGGAGACCTCCACCGAAGCCTGCCGCTCCTGCTTCTGTCGCAGGATCAGGAACGAAGCCAGCCCGATCAGGGCGAGCAGGAAGGCGATGCCGCCATAGGCCCATCGCGGATGCTCATGGAGCCGGCGCTTCCAGTGCAGCACACCCTGGGCAGAGAAGAGGGGGAACGGAGAGAGCGACATCTCCCCGTTGACCGACCCCGTGGTCCCTTCGGGAGGCGGCGGTGGCGGCGGCGGCGGCGGTGGCGGCGGCAGGACGCCTTCCCCGGAAATCTCCACGTTCCACTGATCGGAGTCCGGTCGGGGCAGGTGCTGGCCCACGAAGGAGGCCGAGGGCGCCGGTGTCCCGATGGCCGTGGCGTCGAAGGAGAGATCCGACGGGAGACCCGCGCAGGCGCTCTGGAATCCGAAGTACAACTCCATCGGAGAGGCCTGGCGGTTCTTCGGATCGCGGCTCAGGCTCTTCATCACCACCGCGGCCAGGACCTCCGGGACCCCCGGGTTGTAGTCCCGCAGCGGGATCGCCTCGTGCATGAAATGATAGGCGAGGACCTCGTTGATCGCGGTGCCGTGGACAGGGTACTGCCCGGTCAGGATCTTGTACAGGATCACGCCCAGGGAGTAGATGTCCGAAAGGCCGGAGATCGTCGCGTTCTCGCCCATCGCCTGTTCCGGGCTCATGTAGACCGGAGTGCCAAGGACGGTGCCCAGCGAGGTCAGGGGTTCGTTCCCCAGCCGCGCGGGGGTCTGCATCTTGGCGATGCCGAAGTCCAGGATCTTGACGACCCTGCGGTTGCCCTTGAGCGCCAGGAAGATGTTGCCGGGCTTGAGATCACGATGGATGATGCCCTTGGCGTGGATGACCGTCAACGCATCGCAGACCTGGTCCATGATCGACTGGATCTCGGCGATGGTGATCCGGCCCCGGTGCATGCGCATCGAGAGGGTCTCTCCCTCGAGATATTCCATGGTGTAGTAGGACCTGCCGTCCTCGAGCACCCCGAAATCGAACATCTCCACGATGCCGGGATGCTGCAGCCGGCCGATGGCCTTGGCCTCCAGCATGAACCTCCCGACCATGGAGGTGTCGTCGGTGAGATGCCCGGCGAGCACCTTCACGGCGATGCGTTTGCCGACCTCGCGGTGCTCGGCCAGATACACCGTTCCCATGGCTCCGGATCCGAGCTTCCTGGTGATGCGGTAGTTACCGACCAGGGTATCCAGCAGGGGATCGACCTTGGGTTGAGCCATCACTCTCCGCTCTTTCCAGAAAATCCGCGAAATTGCAGGATTTTTTTCTGGAAAACAAAAAAATATAGATCATTTTTTGTAGGATCGCAACAGCCCCAGCCAACTGATTCATGATTTGTGGGCAATTGTCTGCCGTTGTGCAAAGATCTACGAACCTGAAAAAGCGATTGACCCGGGTCGCTGGACAAGGGTAAGAAGGGGCCCATTCTGGAGGTGAACCCATGACCCGGAAAAAGAGAGCCATTGTCAGCGTGTATGACAAGAGCGGCGTGGTGGAACTGTGCCGCTTTCTGCAGGAGCAGGACTGGGAGATCGTCTCCACGGGCGGAACGGCCTCGACCCTGAAGTCGGCCGGCGTGGCGGTGACGGATCTGTCCGACGTGACCGGCTTCCCCGAGATGCTCGAGGGCCGCGTGAAGACCCTTCACCCGCGCGTCCATGCCGGCATCCTGGCGCGACCGACGCCCGACCACCTCGGGACGCTCGAGAAGTTCGACATCACGCCGGTGGAACTGGTCGTCGTGAACCTCTATCCCTTCGCCGCCACCATCGCCAGGCCCGGGGTCACGGTCTCCGAGGCCATCGAGATGATCGACATCGGCGGACCGACCATGCTGCGCGCGGCGGCCAAGAACCACGAGCGCGTCACCGTCGTGTGCGATCCGGGCGACTACCCGGCCCTGATCGACCAGGTGAAGGCCGGCGACATTCCGGCCCTGGCCCGATGGAACTACGCCCGGAAGGTGTTCGCCCACACGGCCGAATACGACGCCACCGTCCGTGACTGGATGAACGGCGTGCCGGCCCAGGAGGTGTGACCATGCGGATCCTGGTCCTCGGAACCGGCGGACGGGAGCACGCCCTGTCCTGGAAGATCGCCCAGAGCCCGCTGGCGGAGGCCGTCTGGGCCTCCTCGGTCGTGGCCGACGCCGAGCCCGGCCTGAAGTCCATCCCCGAGTTTCCCGACGCGGCCGCCTGCGCGGCCTTCTGTGCGGCACAATCCATCGACCTGGTGGTGATCGGCCCCGAGGCGCCCCTCGTGGCGGGATGGAGCGACGTCCTGCGCGCGTCCGGGCTGGCCGTCTTCGGACCCGACGCGCGTGGCGCCCGCCTGGAGGGCTCCAAGATCGCGGCCAAGGAGTTCATGCGGAAGTACGGCATCCCGACGGCCGACTTCGTCGTGTGCCGGGACCTCGAGGAGGTTCGCGGACACGTTGGCCGCTTCGGTGCCGTGCCCGTGGTCAAGTACGACGGTCTCGCCGCCGGCAAGGGCGTGGCGGTGCCTTCGACGATCGGGGAGGCCGTCGCCTTCGCCGGGGAGGGCTTCACCCGGGGCGGACAGACCCGACTCCTGCTCGAGGAGCGGCTCACCGGACCCGAGATCTCGTTGCTGGCGATCACGGACGGTCGGCGTGTGCACCTGCTGCCGCCCAGCCAGGACCACAAACGCCTGGGCGAGGGCGATCTCGGACCCAACACCGGAGGAATGGGCGCCTACACCCCGGTCCCCGGCTGCGATCCTGCCCGCCTGGCCGAGCTGGAGCGCATCGTGTTCGAGCCGTTTCTGGCCGGCGTGGCCGAGGAGGGCTTCGACTACCGCGGCCTGATCTATGCCGGGCTGATGCTCACCGAGGCAGGACCTTCCGTGCTCGAGTTCAACTGCCGCTTCGGGGATCCCGAGACCCAGCCGCTGATGTGCTCCATGGACGGAGACATCCTGCCCCTGCTGTGGTCTGCGGCCATCGGCAGGCTCGCCTCCCGTGGCATGGACACCCAGGCCTCCCTGTGCGTTGTGCTGGCCTCCCGCGGCTACCCGGCCGATCCCCGGACCGGGGACGAGATCCACGGGCTGGAAGAGGCCCGCCTGATGCCCGGCGTCAAGATCTTCCATGCCGGCACGCGCCGCGAGGGCGACCGGGGCGAGGCCGGCCGCTTCTTCACGCGCGGCGGCCGTGTCCTGGGCGTCACGGGCGTGGGCGAGACCTTGACATTGGCGGCCGCCGCTGCCTATGCGGCGGTCGATAAGATTCACTTCCCCGGCATGCAGTACCGCCGGGACATCGGGGCGCGGGCCCTCTCCCCGCAGGAGTAGAACATGATCGACGTGCTGATGCTGATGGGATCCGACAGCGACCTGGAATTCATGGAAGCGGCCATCCACGAGCTCGACGCCGCGGCTGTGCCCTACGCGGTGCACGTGGCTTCGGCGCATCGCACGCCCCATCGCGTGGAACAACTGGTCAAGGACGCCGAGCGCGACGGCGCCAAGGTGATCATCGCCGGCGCCGGCGGCGCCGCCCATCTGGCCGGAGTGATCGCCTCCCACTC
>PHBF01000243.1 GCA_002841905.1 Deltaproteobacteria bacterium HGW-Deltaproteobacteria-17 | reverse complement strand
CCTGATCCGGGCCTTCGGCGGCGATCTGATGGGCTGGCTCCCGGTGGTGCTGTGGATCGTCCTGTTCCGCACCACCGCGTTGATCGTCACCACGGTGCGCACCGGCGGCCCCCTCTTCATCCACACGCTGGCCAACAAGGCCGCCGGCCTGGCCGTGTTCCTGCTTCCCCCGCTGCTGGCCCTGGGCCTGCGCACGGAGGTCATCGTCCCCGCCCTGGCCCTGGGCCTGCTCTCGGCCCTCGAGGAGTTGATCCTGGTGTGCCGCCCCGGTCCCCTGGATCCGGACCGCAAGAGCCTCTTCGCCGCCCGGGATCGCGAGCCGGACCGCCGGTAGCATTCCCGTGACTTCCAGGTGGCGTCCAGCGACTGACCTGTGGCGATCCCGCACTGCCACGATGCATCCGCATTGGAAAAACCCGGTTGCCTCCGCGATGCGACCGTGGCAGCATCTGCTGCATGAGCTCCCACAATTCCCCTCCAATGCCACCGCGGGTCGCTCCCGTTTCCATGTGGCTTTTTCTGCTGATCCTGGTCGGCGCGACCGCCTTCGCCTGCACCGGGTGCGCCACCGGCACGGCAGCATCATTCAAGCCGACCTGCCGCATGGGTGGCACCGGCGACACCACCCTGCAGGCCCTCCTCGAGGCGCCGCTGCGGAGGACGCCGGCCCGCGTGGACGTGGTCGCCTGGTACCGGGGCCGGGCCGACTGCGGGACCTGTCCCCCCGAGGCCCTGTGCCAGCCATGCATCAGCATGATCCTGTTCTCGGACCGGGCCGACACCCCGCACGCGGGCTGGTTCTGGATGGTCGCCGACCTCCCGTCGAACGTCGTCCTCAAGGAAGGCTGCGCCTACCGGATCACGCTGAAACTCAAAGGTGACTACCGCAAATACCTGTCCATCCGCGACAACAACCCCATGTACTTCGAGGGCCCCTTCGACGTGCAGATCGTCGGGATCCGGTGAGACGTGCTACCGTGGGACTGGTCGCAAGGACGAAAGATTCACACCTGGTGGAATCATCTCCAAAAACGGCGCCCGAACAACCAGCACAGCCCCAGCATCATGAGGAACGCAGGCGACACCGGTCGTCGCTCCGCCATGACGCATCCGCATCCGAAAACGGAAGACTCGTCACTGCAGGAATCCGATTGATCACAGGACTGCTCAGACACGGGGGTCCCGTCCTCGTCGTTGGTCCAATAGCAGCAATCAATATCTACTGCTTGGATCACCCTCCCGTTCGTGTCCATCTCTACACACCCCACATCGCGGGTCTGATGGCCATCGCACATCGCATCGCACTCACTCCATGGACCGATCGTCCATGTAAAATAGGTCACGACACAGCAGTCTTCCGTCTCCGCCGGTCGTAACTCCGGATCGCACTTGTCTTCGGAGACGGTGACCCAGGTTTCGGATTGCATGCAATAGACCGTGCGGCTTGCCAGACAATCTTCGCATACACTCCATTCCGATTCGCCCCAGAAGTATTGGCAGGTCTCCATGTTGCAGGGGAACTCGGAAGCCGGTCTGACCTCCAATCCGAGGCAAAACGAGTCATCCACCGTCTCCTGGGTCTCCAGATCCTCGCAGATCACACTGCGGACGGAGACCCCTTCGTCACACGGTTCGCATTCGCTCCATTCACCGAAGACCCACCCGAAATTCTGCGCGGCAGCGGGCGCCGGAAACAGCCCGAGAATAAGCACGATCATTACGAATTTCATTTGAAGGACTCTCCTGTAACCAATTTTTTATAGTTCAATTCCATCGTCTGTCAATACATGCGACGAAAATGGAGTTCTCAGTTGAAAAACCGGCTGAAAAACATGGCAACCGGAGACATGAAAGGGAACTCACACCAGCATCCACTGGTTCATGACCCCGCGCGTTCCAAATGTAAAAATTCCTGCGTGCATTTTCCGTAAGGCGTGGCATATTCTTACAGTCCGCCTGTGACCCCGGCGACAGAGAGGCCTGACCATGCGCAAATTCAGTTTCCTCGTGTTGTTCCCGGCCCTTATGCTGCCTGCCTGTGACACCGGCACGCCTGAAAAGAAGACCGGCGAAACGGATGATCCTCCGCTGATCATCGCCCTGCACGACGACCGGCCGCGCCCCGATGGCGAGTCCTGCGTCAACGAGCTGGGCGAGTGCGTCCTGACCGGGGACGGCGTGGAGTGCTTCTGCCTCGGCGAGGTCCTCGACTACGCGGCAGACCCCGATTTCCAGGGTGATTGCGGAAACAGCGACGAGGGCTGCCTGTTCACCGGTGATCTCGAACTCGGCCTGAGGCCGCCGATCACCGACCCGACCACCTGCGCCGAGCACCTTTACAACCGCTGCTCGATCTACATCGACACCGGCATCTCCAAGTGCTACTCGCAGCAGGGCGTCTGCACGGGGTACGGCAACCTGATCACCTGCAACTGCATGACGGGCGACTATCTGGCGCTCTCGGTGCTCAACGACACCGACATCTCCTGCCGCGAGCTGCCGTCCACCTTCTGCCCCGTCGCCGAGCCCGTCGAGTCCTGCGAGCGCAACGGCCACGTCTGCACGCGCTATGCGGCCGGCTTCGCCTGCGACTGCGCCGGCGAGGGCCTGCTCGAGGGCATGACCAACTTCGACGCCGTCGGCGTGAGCGTCCCCCGCTATCTGGCGGAGAACGACTGCGATTCCATGATCACCTCGTTCTGCTCCTGGATGGACGGCAAATGAGCAACCTTCGCGGCCGGTACGAACAGGCACTCCGAAGTGGACGGCTCCCGGCCGGCCCTTCGGCTTGACATTATCAGGTGCCGCGTCTATTACCGGAATGCCGCCGGGGCCATCTTCGCTCCGGGAATCCGGCATGATCCCCTGCTCTGTGACTTGCAAATCAGGATGATTCCCGCGCACAAGAGGTGCTTTCATGAAGAAATTGTTCATTTTCGTCTTGTTCATCGCGTTGGGTTGTGCGAAATCCACCAACCTGGCAGGGGAAAAATGCACCGACGGCAAGGACAATGACGGCGACGGTCTCGTCGACTGTGACGACCCCGACTGCGTCGAGGATGCCTCCTGCCAGGCCGCGATGGAAATCTGCGACGACCACCAGGACAACGACGGCGACAGTTGGGTCGACTGCGACGACCCCGACTGCTATGCGAGCGCCGTCTGCACCGCCAGCGGCGAGATCTGCAATGACCGCATCGACAACGACGACGACAGCCTCGTCGACTGCGATGACCCCGACTGCAGCACCAGCGCCATCTGCGCCCCCGACGACGAGGTCTGCGACGACACCATCGACAACGACGGCGACGGCTATGTCGACTGCGACGACATGGACTGCACGGCTGACATCCACTGTGAGCAGGCCACGGAGACCGCCTGCAACGACCTCGTCGACAACGACCATGACGGCCTGACCGACTGCACCGACCCCGACTGCTACGAGGACCTCGGGTGTGTGCGCTGCAATGATCAGTTCACCGACGTGCCGACCTCCCACTGGGCCTTCGATGATATTCGCGCGCTGTACGTCAACGGGATCGTCAACGGGTGCAGCGCCTCCCCGCTGATGTACTGCCCTGCCTCCACCATGCCCCGCAAGTTCCTGGCCGTGATGCTGATCAACGCGCTGGGCGAGACGCCGTCCTCGGCGGGCCTGAACCAGTACTTCTCCGACACGACCGATCCGGTCACCACAGCCGCGGCGAACCGCCTGTACGAACTGGGGATCACCACCGGCTGCGGCACCGGCATCTTCTGCCCGGACGCCGTGACCCTGCGCCGGGACGCCGTGACCTTCATCGTCAGGGCGCTTGGGCTCACGTTGTCCACCGCTGCGGCCGACGCCTACTTCGACGACGTCTCCGGCTACAGTGTCCCCTACATCAACACGGCCTTCGAGCACGGGATCGCCCAGGGCTGCGGCGCCCGCCTCTTCTGCCCCGACGCTGATCTCAACCGCGACGCGGCCGCCGTCTTCACGGCCCGCGGCTTCGGGATCACCGATGCTTTCTGCGGTCTGTAGGGACGGTTGACAACCCGCGTGCACCACACTATTTTAAAGTTCACTGCGGTGCATGACGTGACCGCAGTCGAGGTATGGATGTTACCCGTCGTCTTTTCCCAGCTGGAGATTGCGTAGGAGCCCGTCCTTTTCACGGGCGCGGACGGTTGTCCGTCGCCTGAAGGGTTTCCACGAATCATCCAACCCGCCGGCATGCGCCAAAACACCGCACGCCGGATTTTGTCGCACCGCACTTGCGGGTCCGCGACGACGGGAGAACGACCATGACCAACCTGAACGATTTCAGCGACCTGAGCGACCTGGGGTTCGACCCCTTTTTTCAGCGACAATGGAATGAATTCGACAACGAAGGACTGACGCCGGCGCGCGTGTTCGCCGAGCACCGGGGCGCCTACGAGCTGGTGTCCGCGGCCGGGTCGCGCCTGGCGCGGCTCTCGGGGCGACTGCGCGCCCAGGGCGACGACACCGGTGCGCTGCCGGCGGCCGGCGACTGGGTGGCGGCCCGCATCCCGGAGGACGTGCGGGCGCCCGCGATCATCGAACGGACCCTCACCCGCCGATCGACCTTCACGCGCGCCGCGGCAGGGCGAGAAGCCGCCACGCAGGTGATCGCGGCCAACGTGGACCGCGTGTTCGTCGTGTGCGGGCTCGACGGGGACTACAGCGTGCGGCGCATCGAGCGCATGGTGGCCCGCGTGTGGGCCGGCGGCGCCCAGCCGATGGTGGTGCTCAACAAGTCCGACCTGTGCGACGCAACCGAAGCCCGCGCCGAAGAGATCATGCTGGCCTGCCCGGGCGTGGAGGTTCTGGTGACCTGCGCGCTGTCGGGCGACGGCGTTCCCGCGCTGGCCGAAGCCGCGGGCCGCCCCGGAAGGACCGGCGCGCTGGTGGGCTCCTCGGGCGCGGGCAAGTCCACGCTCCTCAACGCCCTGCTGGGTGAGGCGCGCTTCGAGACGGCGCCAGTGCGACCGCACGACCAGCAGGGCCGGCACACGACCACGCACCGCCAGCTGGTGCGGCTGCCCACCGGCGGCCTGATGCTCGACACGCCCGGCATGCGGGAGTTCGCGCTGGCCGACGAGGCCGGCCTGGATCAGGTGTTCTCGGACATCGAAGCCCTGTCCGCCGGGTGCCGGTT
>PHBF01000242.1 GCA_002841905.1 Deltaproteobacteria bacterium HGW-Deltaproteobacteria-17 | reverse complement strand
CGCGCGTCATGGACGGCGAACTGCTCGCCCGCGGCGGTCTTTTCGTGATAGCCTCCCGGCGTGGTGACCGAGCCGGCGCTCATCCGCGTGACACCCAGCCCGAGGAATCCGTCGCGCAGCCGCGCGGACTCCCGTGTGGAGAGCACCAGCTCGGCGTCGGGAAACATCAGACGCAGGGAGAAGATCATCTGGGCCAGCTCGGCGTCGGACACCGGATGTCCGGGCTCGTAACCACCGGCGGCGGGCCGCAGCCTTGGAAAACTGAAGGCCAGACGCGTCTGCCAGCTCGCCTTCTGCACCTCCAGGGCCTGCCGGTACAGGGCCCGGATCTCCTCCCGCCAGGGTGCCAGCCCCAGCAGGAAGCCCAGGCCAACCCCTCGCATGCCGGCAGCCGCAGCCTCGATGGGCGCCCCGTACCGGGCGTCGTAGTCGGCCTTGGGGCCTCCGGGGTGGACCCGGGCGTACAGCTCCCGGTCATACGTCTCCTGATACAGCGTGACCGCGGAGGCGCCCGCGGCCACCAGGCGCGCATACTCGGCGCGGGACATCGGGTACACCTCGATCGAGACGTGCGCGAAGTGCTCCCGGCACAGGCCGATGGCCTCCTCGAGATAGTCGACGGAGGCCTGCCGCCGATCCTCGCCCGTCAGCAGCAGCACGTGGGAGAAGCCGCGCCCACGGAGGGAACGCGCCTCGGCCGAGATCTCCGCGGGGGAGAGCGTGGTCCGGTTGATCTTCTGGCGCACCGAGAAGCCGCAGTAGACGCACGGATTGACGCAGTGGTTGGACAGGTACAGCGGGGCGTACAACGTGACCGTGGGCCCGAAGCGCCGGCGTGTCAGGTCCGCGGAGGCCTTCGCCAGGGCCTCCAGGCGGGAGCCCGTCTCCGGAGCGATCAGGTGCTCCAGGTCCGTGGCGGTGCGGGACTCGCGGGTCAGCAGGGAATTCAGATCCATCTGGTAATCCAATCTCGCGGCGATTTCACCGATCCTGCTCCTGATCCCCGCCCATGCTCATCATGAGGAAGCCACAGAAGGCCGCGGTCCCCGGACGAAGCGACGGATCCACCCGGGCCTGCAGATCCAGGATCGCCGTGCGGTAGGCTTCATAGAAGGCCCACGAGGGTGTCGCCTTGTAGGGCGGCACCTTCAGATCGAAGTACTCGATCACACCCTTGACCGTGGTCGGCTTCAGGAACACCTCCGAGGTGGGATGGAAGTACATCGGCACCACCGTCTGCAGCGACCACTTCGCCAGCCGGCCGGCCGAAAGCACCTCGAGCACCGCCTCGAAGCCGGCCTCGCGATCCCCGTGCAGCCAGGCGCGAAGTCCGCCTGCGAGCCGCTTGCGGTCCTCGGGGAGCATCAGCCCGGCGAACTCCTTGAACCGGGGCTTCTCGAAGACCGAGACCACGGAGGACTTGCCGACGACCTCGGCCATGGCGGCCACGATCGCGTCGGTGTCCTTGAACTTCGCTTTGGCGAAGCGCTCCTGCACCAGCGCGTTCATCTTGTCGACCTTGTGCTTCTTGGCCAGGGCCTGCATCTCCGGATGGGCGAAACCGCCGGGGAACCGTTCCAGAAAAGCAGCCTGTGCCTCTTCGAGCCTGGTGATGTTCATGTGCCTGCTCCCGGCCGGATGGAAAGCGTCCGGCCCCCTGTGAATCTACGGAAAATCACGGACACTGGCAACGGATGATTCAACCTTGTGAACGGGGGGCCGTTTCGTGCTACAACGCTCCCGGAGGCTTTCCATGGCACTTCTTCGCTGCCCCTGGGTGGATCTGACCAAGCCCGACTACGTCGCCTACCACGATCAGGAGTGGGGCGTCCCCGTGCACGATGATCGCAGGATCTTCGAGTTCCTGGTGCTGGAGTCGGCCCAGGCGGGCCTGAGCTGGTACACCGTGCTGCGCAAGCGGGAGAACTATCGGGCCGCCTTCGACGACTTCGATCCGGAGAAGGTGGCGCTCTACGACGAGGCCCGGATCCAGGCCCTGCTGCAGAACCCCGGCATCATCCGCAACCGGGCCAAGATCGCCGCCGCGGTGAACAACGCCGGGCGCTTCCTGACCGTGCGGGACCGGTTCGGAAGCTTCAACGACTACATCTGGCGGTTCGTCGACGGCGCCCCGATCGTGCACGAGCTGGCCTCGCTCGGGGACTACCGGGCCACGAGCCCGGAGTCCGACGCGCTGGCGGCCGACCTGAAGGCCCGCGGCTTCAGGTTCCTGGGCAGCACCGTCTGCTACGCCCACATGCAGGCCACGGGCCTGATCAACGACCACACGGTGGATTGCTTCCGGCGACGGGAGATCCTGGAGCGGACCGCGCCGTCCCGGGACTGACCCATCCCTTGTCACTTTTCCCAGAGAAAACCGGTGAGAGGGCTGGACGCTTCGGCCTGTTCAAGGACCCGGCCAGGCCCGGAGAGGTAGGCCGCGCGCCCGGCCAGGACGGCCAGACGGAAGGCCTCGGCCATGTCCGGCGGGGAGCCCGCCGTGGCGATGGCGGTGTTGACCAGGACCGCCGAAGCGCCGATCTCCATGGCCTCGGCCGCGTGGGAGGGCAGCCCGATGCCGGCGTCGACGATGACCGGCACGCGCGCCTGGGCCAGGATCATCTCGATCAGGTCGCGGGTGCGCAACCCGCGGTTGGTGCCGATCGGGGCGGCCAGCGGCATGACGGTGGCGGCGCCGGCGTCCTGCAGGCGCAGGGCCAGCACCGGGTCGGCGTGCATGTACGGCAGCACGGTGAACCCCTCCTTCACCAGCAGTTCGGTGGCCAGGAGGGTCTCGACGGGGTCGGGCATGAGGGTGGCCGGATCCGGCGTGACCTCGAGCTTGACCCAGGCATGACCCACCAGGGCCCGCCCCAGGCGCGCCAGCCGCAGCGCCTCGGCGGCGTTGCGCGCGCCGGACGTGTTGGGCAGCAGGAAGACCTTCTCCGGATCGATGCCCAGAAAGGCGGGGTCCCCCCCCCGGGCGGTCGGGTCCGCGCGGCGCACCGCCACGGTCACCAGGTGGGCGCCCGAACGCCCCAGTGCGGCCGCCAGGATCTTCGGCGAGGAGAACTTGCCCGAGCCTATCCAGAGCCGGCTTGAAAATATCCGTTCACGGATGCGCAGGGGTTCGTCATGGAATGCGGTCGGGGTTTCGGTCGAAGGGGTCTGATTCATCGCAGGGCGCATCATAGGCGCTTTCGCCCGCAGCGTCAACGCACACGCAGGTCCACCGGTTGACAAACCCTGAAACTCGTGACAGATTGCCTTCCATGTCCGAGACGAACCTCACCCGGGAACATGAAGAGCTGCTGGAAGAAGTCGAGAAGATTCGCACGCAGATCGATCGCACTGCGTCCAAGTTCAAGAACCTCCAGCAGGAACTCGCCGAGCTGCGCGTGCAGATCGCCAAACTTCACAAGATCCTTCATCCCTAGTCCTCCATGGCCTCCCGCATCCGGCATCATGTCAACCCCCTGTCGATGCGCATGCTCGGGTTCGATCCCGAGCCGCTGACGCTCTCGGAGCGGCCGATCCACGTCGAGCTAGGCTGCGCCGAGGGGGAGTTCCTCTTCCGTTTTGCCGCGGTCCATCCTGAATACCAGGTGATCGGCGTGGAGATCCGCAAGGATCTGGTCTCGGACATCCGCAAGGCCGCCCTGCGCCTGAATCTCACCGACCGTGTGCAGGCGGTGTTCGCCAACATCCCGATCCACCTCGGTCTTTTGTTCCCGCCGGGCTCGGTCACGAGGTTCTACCTGAACTTCCCGGATCCCTACTTCAAACGCGAACAGCACAAGCGCCGGGTGCTCACCCCCGAGGTGGTGCGGAGCATCCACGAGGCCCTGATCCCGGGCGGCGAACTGTTCTTCCAGAGCGACGTCTTCGACACGGCCCTCGACGCGATGTACATCACCGAACTGCATGCACCGGCCGGCTTCGAGAGCGTGGGGGAGCCGTGGACGTTTCTGCGGGACAATCCGTATGCTGATTCGCCCACGCGCCGGGAACGGTTCTGCACCGAGGAGGGCATCCGGATATGGCGTTTCTGCTATCGCAAATCTGCCTGATGCTCTTTCTGCAGCAGACCCCCGTGCTGCACGAGCCCTACTCCGAGGACGAGGCGATGTCCCGGGATCCCGGCGCGGATCCGTCCGCCGACGACCCGGGCCACGGCGGCGACCGGGACGGCCTGGGGGATGGTGCCCCGTCCACGGACGCAGGCACCGATCCGTCCGCACCCGGGACCGATCTCGATCCCCGTGCCCTGGCGGACCTTCAGAAGGCGCTCTCCCAGGCGATGGCCTCGCCCTCGCTCCAGATGGACCCCAAGACGGACTCCTTCACGCCGCCGGACAATTTCTCCCAGTCCGTGTTCACCCCGTCGATCTTCCCCAACGAGCGCGTCTGGGTGCTCAACACCGTGAAGATCATGAGGAACGGCCGGATCGAGGCCGTGCCAGGCCCCATCTCCGTGGAGTCGGTGCCCGTCTCCGGATCACCTGCGGCGGATCGGTATGTCTTCTTCTGGGCGGAGTACCAGCTCGGCGCGCCCGGCCGCTCCTCGATCCTCCCCACGCCGGCGCCGGAGTTTCTCGTCACGGAGGTGCCCGCCGGGGCCCACCTCCTGCGCAACGCCGCCGACATGATGTATTTCAAGCCTGGAAGATGGCGGCAAACGACCCTGAGGATCCGCATCGCCGCGCCCCGGACGTATTTCAGGCCCCCCCTCCTCGAGGATCTGGCCCTGCCCGTGCCCCGGCAGTTCGAGGGATCCCTGCAGATCCGCAACATGTCGACGCGCGTGTTCGGGCGCCCGGACCGCCGCTTTTTGGCGAAGATGACCCAGTACTTCCGCCAGTTCGACGTGCTCCCCCTGCTGCCGTACGGCAACAGGATCAGCCTGGAGGAGGCGATCCTGGTGCAGAAAAGGGGCGTGTGCCGGCACCGCGCGCTGTTGTTCTTTGCCATCGCCCAGGCCTGGGGCTATGACGTGCGCCTCGTGATGAACATGGTGCACGCGTTCGTCGAGGTGCGGCCCGCGGGTCAACCCTGGGTGCGCGTGGATCTCGGTGGAGCCGTCCTGCCCCGCGGCTTCACGCCTCCCTCGGGTCCCGGGCTGTTCACGCCGGTCACCTATCGGTACCAACTCACGGGTTCGACGGTGGTGCGCGCCG
>PHBF01000006.1 GCA_002841905.1 Deltaproteobacteria bacterium HGW-Deltaproteobacteria-17 | reverse complement strand
GCACGATTGACCTTGATGTAGCTCAGGCCCAGGTACAGGTACACTTCCTGGATGCTGTTGCAGGGATGACCCTGGCGCAGCGTCTTCTCGAACTCGGCGATCGCCTCCTCCGTACGGTCCTGCTCCATGTACACGCGCCCCAGCCGGTATCGGGCCACACAGTACTTGCCCTCCATCAGGAGCGCCTGCATCAACTGTGACAGCGCGTTCTCGTACTTCTTCAGGTGGAAGTAGGCCCAGCCCATGTTCGAGCGGGCCACGTGCCCCTCCTGATACACCAGGTCGGTCAGGGCCATCTTCGCCGCGGAGATCGCGTCCTCGTGATTCCCGAAGTGAATGTCGATCGCGGCGATGTTGTTGTGGCACTTCGACGCCATCTGCCGGTCCGCGGCCGCCTTGACGAAGTGGCGGCGGGCCTGCGTGAGCAGGGAATTGGCCGAGTCACGATGCTCGGCGAGGCTTTCTCCTGTCATGCACTGCATCCGGGTGGAGATGTCCAGCTCCGAGGTCGCCTTCTTCAGGTAGATCAGCCCGAGGAGAAAGTGGGTGCCGGAGTAGGCCGGATCGGCCACCAGGGACTTCTTCAGTTCCTCGAGCGCGGCGTTGATGTAGCGCCCGGACATCTCCGTCTCCTCGCGGATCGTTTCGGTGTTCTTCTGGATGCGCTGCTTCTTGATGCGCACGTCCATCAGGGCCTGCTCGTCGGGATGCTGTTGCAGGGTCGTGGCGATCTCCACCTCCGTGCGCGTGTTCTCGATCTGCAGGCTCTCGATTTTCTGTAATGATTCCATATACTTTTCAAAGTAGTCATTTCCCAGATAGTACTGCTTCTGGGCGTACCTCGTGTCCTTCGGATCGGAGGTGTGACAAGACATCCATGCAAAAACGGACAGAAGAACGGGGAGAAAATGCCTGTTGGAAACCATGAGAATCTCGGTTGAGAGCCTCCTTCACATCGCCGACGGTACTTCACTTGCCGGGATTCCGCAAAAATGCGTCATCCCCACCTGGTCGGCCCATGGGTTAGGATTGGACAGGAAGACCGCTTTTCGATACAAAGGGGGCAACCAGGAGTGACGTCCCATGATCGATCCCCGTCTGCTCACCGAAAACCTCGACCTGCTGCACGAACGACTCGGAACGCGCGGCGCCGGCGCCACCGCGCGGCTCGACGAACTCGAGGCCACGCACATCGCCTGGAAGCAACTCAAGCAGGAGATCGACGCCGCGAAATTCCGGCAGGGTGAGCGCAGCCAGCAGATGAAGGTGCTCAAGGGAGAAGAGCAGGCCGCCCTCCGGCAGGAGCTCAAGGAGCTCAGCGACGGCATCAAGGAAAAACAGAAATATCTCAATGAACTCGAAGAGAAGCGTGACTCCCTGCTGCTGTTCATTCCCAACCTCCCCAAGATGGATGTCCCGGTCGGGGATGAGACCCACAATCAGCGCATGCGTTCGTGGGGAACGCCCCGGACGTTTGATTTTCCGGTCGCCCCGCACTGGGAGATCGGCGCCCGCCTGGGCATCCTCGACTTCGAGCGCGCCCTGATCGAGTTCATGCTGGACATGCACCGGCGCGCCGGCTACACGGAGATTTCCCCTCCGTTGCTGGTCAAACGGGACGCCATGGTGGGCACCGGCCAGCTGCCCAATCTCGAGGCCGACGCCTACAAGACCGCCGGCGAGGACCCATACTATCTCATTCCGACGGCCGAGGTGGTGCTCGTGAACCATCACCGCGAGGAGATCCTCGAAGCGGCCCAGCTCCCCGTCAAATACGCCGCCGCCACCCCCTGTTTCCGATCCGAGGCAGGGTCCTACGGACGGGACGTGCGCGGCCTGATCCGGCAGCACCAGTTCACCAAGGTGGAGATGGTGCAGATCACCACGCCCGCGGACTCCGACGCCGCCCTTGAGGCCATCACGGGGCAGGCCGAAGCCATCCTTCAGGCCCTCGAGCTTCCCTACCAGGTCATCCTGCTCTCCACCGGCGACATGGGCTTCTCCAGCGCCATGACCTATGACCTTGAGGTGTGGATCCCTTCGGAGGGCAAGTACCGGGAGATCTCCAGTTGCTCCAATTGCCTGGACTTCCAGGCTCGTCGTGCCCGCATCCGTTACCGTGCAGGCGCCGAAAGCAAGCCCGAGCTCGTGCACACGCTCAACGGAAGCGGCCTGGCCGTCGGGCGCACCCTGCTGGCGCTCCTGGAGAACGGTCAACAGGCCGATGGCAGCGTCATCCTGCCCGCGGCACTGCGCCCGTTCCTGGGCGGCGCCGGACGCATCACGTCCGCCGGACTCGAAAACATCGGATGAAATGCACACCATGGAGGCAGCATCGTGAAAATCCAGCGAAGACATCTCGGTGGCATCAATTATTACGTGCAGATCGACGCGGAGGACAACATCGTCTCCCTCTCGCAGTCCCTGGACCTGTTGCTGCAGGGCAGGGGGCTCCAGGCCAGGAGCTTGATTGAAAAGATTTCATCGAACGATGGGCGGATTCTTCCGCCCGTTCCCGTGGGAAAGATCGTGGCCATCGGCCTGAACTACCGCGCCCACGCCGAAGAATCCAACAAGGCGCTCCCCGCTGAACCGTTGATTTTCATGAAACCCGCCTCTGCGGTCATCGCCCATCTGGAACCCATCGTCCTGCCGACGCAGAGCGAGGAGGTCCATTACGAAGGCGAGCTGGCCGTCATCATCGGGAAGACCGCCCGCGAGGTCAGCGTCGAGGATGCGCCGCACCACATCCTCGGCTACACCATCCTCAACGACGTCACCGCCCGCGACATCCAGCGGCGCGAAGGGAAATACACCCACGCCAAGGGCTTCGACACCTTCGCCCCCATCGGTCCCTGCCTGGTCACCGACCTGGATCCGCTCACCTGCACCATCGAGACGCGGGTCAACCACACCCTCAAGCAGAGCAGCCCATGCAATGACATGATCTTCTCGATTCCCGAGTTGATCGCCTATGTGTCGTCGATCATGACCTTGCAGCCCTTCGACATCCTCACCACAGGAACCCCCAGCGGTGTGGGGCCCATCACCCACGGAGACACCGTCAAGATCACCATCACCGGGATCGGAACGCTCGAGAATCCCGTCCGGCATCGCAAGTTCGGAAACACTTGATTTTCCGCTGAAAATTGACAGACAGGCCCCTTTGGCGCATAGGATCACGCAGGCTCGAAACAGCCGGGAGTGAACCATGTGCGGAATCGTTGCGGCTACAGGAATCGACAATGTCATCCCCATGCTCATGGAGGGTCTGCAGAAGCTTGAATACCGTGGCTATGACAGTTCCGGTATCGCCTTCTTCGAGAACCAGAAGATCTCCGTCGTCAAGGAGGTCGGCAAGCTCTCCCGGCTGGCCGACCTGATTCGGTCATCGCCGGCTTCGAGCAGCACCGGCATCGGTCATACCCGATGGGCCACCCACGGCAAACCGTCCCGCACCAACTCCCATCCCCATTACCATGACGGCGTCGCCGTCATTCACAACGGCATCATCGAGAACTACGCCGAACTGAAGACAAGCCTGATTGCTCAAGGGCATATTTTTACAAGTCAAACCGATACCGAAGTGATCAGCCACCTCATCTCGAGGTCCCTCAAGGCAGGACGCACACCCCTGGAGTCCGTATCCCATGCGTTGGCGCAGTGCAAGGGCACCTGGGCCCTGGCGATCCTGATCCAGGGATATGAAAAGCAGATTTGGCTCGCCCGCAAGGGTAGTCCGCTGTTCATCGGTGTGGGTGCCCACTTTCACATGGTCGCCTCGGACGTACCCGCGCTGCTCCCCTTCACCCAGAAGATCCTGGCCCTGCAGGATCACGAGCTGGCCGAGATCTCCTGTGATTCCCTGCAGTTGTTCAACAGCGAACTTCACCCCGTGATACGTGCCTTCAAGACCTTCGCCTACAATCCGCTGATGGCCGAGAAGGAAGGCTACAAACACTACATGCTCAAGGAGATCTTCGAGCAGCCTCGGGCGGTCTACAACACCATCACCGCCTACCTTCATCACGACGATTACACGGTCAGCATTCCCGGGATCCCGGAGGACTTTCCCGTTCCGGAGAAGATCTTCATCGTTGCCTGTGGCACCAGTTACTACGCCGGACTGATCGGCAAATTTTTCATGGAACGTGCCGCCAGGATTCCGGTGGAGGTCGAGGTCGCCTCGGAATTCAGGTACCGCGATCCCCTGGTCGATGCCAGGCATCTCGTGATTGCCATCTCCCAATCCGGAGAGACCGCCGACACCCTCGCGGCCATCTCCATCGCCAAAATGAAGGGGGCCCGCATCCTGGCCATCACCAACTCCGTGCATTCCCAGATCCAGCAGGTCTCCGACGCCACCCTCGAGACCATCGCAGGTCCCGAGATCGGGGTGGCCTCGACCAAGGCCTTCACGACCCAACTGGTCGCCCTCTCCATTCTCTCTCTCTATTTTGCCCAAAGAAAGGGTTTTTCCGAATTGGTGACGGAATGGATCGACGCACTCTTCGATTGCCCGAGCCAGATGCACCATATCCTCAATCAGGCTCCACAGATCCAGGTGATGGCACGCAGGTATGCCCACGCGACCCATTTTCTCTATCTCGGTCGAGGCAACCTGTATCCCATCGCGCTCGAGGGTGCCCTCAAACTCAAGGAAATCAGTTACATCCATGCCGAGGGCTATCCCGCCGGAGAGATGAAGCACGGACCCATCGCATTGATCGACGAGGATCTGCCCACGGTGGTGATTGCAGTGCAGAATGCCCAATATGAGAAGATCATGAGCAACCTCGAGGAAGTCCTGTCGCGCAACGCCAAGGTCATCGCCATCGCCAGCGCCTCCGATCATCACATCGGCACCATGGTCAACGATCTCGCCCTCATTCCATCCCAGATCCATGAGATGATCCAGCCGATCCTCTGCATTCTGCCGCTCCAACTTCTGGCCTATCACATCGCGGACTTCAAAGGTACGGATGTGGATCAACCGCGCAACCTCGCGAAATCGGTCACCGTAGAATGAGCTGATTTCATGCCACTCTCCAGATCCCTCTCCCTCATCCTGCGATCCCTGTCACCGTACCGTACTCAACTGCTTTTCTCGCTTATGTTGATCGCTCTTCATACGATCCTTGGCTTTGGGTTGATTTTCCTGACCTCTCGTTTTCGGCTCGATCATGTCCCGGTCTTTCTGATCCTGCTTTTCTCGGTCCATCACCTCTTCTCGGTCTTCGACGATTGGATTCTGACCGGCATCAGCCAACGGTGGATACAAGCCACGCGCAAGAAGTGTCTGCATGATCTCCTCGTTCACTCGGAAAAATCCCAGGCCAACAGCCAAATCGACTGGAACGAAGTCCATATGGAGGTTCATTGGCTGGGAGAATCCATTTTCTCCATGTTGCGAAGCAGCCTCAGAAAGATCCTTCAGATCGTCGCCTTCTCGGCCGCCCTTTTCTGGATTTCTCCGATCCTGTTTCTTTTTTGTGGCATCCTTTTTGTATTGGTTTTCCTTCTTGGGTATTTTTTTGGCAGAGTGATCAACCGGATACAGGAACAGAGCATTCTGGAGCATTCTTCCTGTTCCAACTTCGAGTTGGAGGCTGCCCGTGCGATGCCCCTGATCCGTGCCTTTCACAAAGGCTCCCTTTTTTCTTCCATTCATGATCGTCTCTTGGACCGCTACACCGCCAGCTCCATTCGACTTTCCCGTCTACGTATGATCTTTCATCCCGCGCAAATCATACTTTTCCTGATCACCCTGATCGTCGTCTATTCGGCGGGTTCGGTCATGGTACACCAAGGATCCCTCCAGCAAGGCTCCTTCTTCTCTTTTTTGGCAGGGCTCTCTCTCCTTCATGCCCCCCTGAGCGGTCTTTCCCAGGATATCTCCCTGTTCCTGAGCGTTCGAGAGCTCAAGCACATCAATACCATTCTCCTGGACCTTTCCGCGCTTGAAACCAGAAGCGCCAATGAAACTGTTTCGTCTGTTACCTTGCAGGATCTATCCTTTTCCTACAACGATCAAAGACCACTGCTTGATGGGATCAATGCCCGCTTCTCCGCGGGCACCGTCACCGGTATCCAAGGCGCCAATGGTTCCGGAAAAACCACCCTCGCGCTCATCATTGCAGGTGTTCTGAAGCCTGTGGCGGGACAGATACTCTTCGATGACCTCCCCGAACCCAAGGGACCGGTTTCCCTGGTTGATCAAAACGGCACCGTCTTCACTCTCCCACTCCAGGAAAATCTTTTTATCGAGCCACCCACCCGTCTTTCTGACGATCTCCTTCATACACCTTTTCTTTCCTTCCTTCATGGTGCCGATCCATCTAGACTCATCTCACCCGAAACCCTCTCATCAGGCCAAAGAAAATGCATCAGTCTGGCGCGCGCCTTCCAGGAAGCCCATCCGGTGATACTGATTGACGAACCAGAAAATGCGCTCGATTTGGAAATGCAAGCGTTGCTTCATGCCAAAATTCTGGAATTCAAAGAATCAAGACACATCATTGTACTTTTTTCACACAGCGAATCCTTTCTTTCCATCTGTGATCAGGTTATCCAGCTTTCCTCCTATGAAAAACAGGCGCAGGCTCTCCCATGTTCCACGTGAAACATGCACCACTTCGCGAGCCTCTCCTCCAGTTTTGGAGGGAAATTTGTCAATCATGGAACAACGGGGTATCTTCTATTTCAACTTTTCCATAGACCAGGTCGTTGCCTGGCTGAGGTCATCTCCATGATAATTATTCCCCTTCTCCTTTCAGGTTCACTCTTCTTCGGTGCGAATCCACCAGCACAACCACCCAAAACCCAGAATGTACCTGTACTGAAATATGCTGGAGTTTCTCCTCCCAAACCTGAACTTCCCAAGGAGATCCCCCCTGCGGGAGGAAAATGCGTCCTTCTCTGGCCCGGTTTCCAACTGAAACCAGCCCCCGGAGGATCTCGTTTCTTTTTCCTCTTCTCTTCTCCATTTCAGTTACAGAGCCAGGATCTCTCCGAAGGGAAGACGAAGATCCTCCGTCTGATGGCGCCTGCCTGCTCAGCCTGGCAAAAGCACGCCTGGCGCGATTTGATCACGCGCTTCTTCCAGACACCCATTGAGAAGGTTTCCTTCTACCGTGATGACAAGGGAACCAAATTAATCGTGGATTTTCTCTACAAGAATGGATCTCTTGCGCCCAAACCCGAGATAAGTCATATTACCTTTCAAAACTACTACCTGTTGATGCTGGACTTTCCTCCTGAAAAGGACGAAAGCATCAAGGTTCTTCCCACCCCTGCAAAATAATTCCTTCTTTTCATGACAATTGGAAATGTCTATTTTTGAAGAAAAGAATTCTCCTGGATTTCGATATCACTCTCACCCGTTCTTCCACATGATTTGCTGGTGATAATGAACTGGGAGGATGTCTTGTCCATGATGCTGTAGATGTTATTCAGCGTATTCTGATCCAATTCAGACTCAATGTCATCAAGACAAGCCAGGCAGTCTGTGCCCCTTCTCTGTTTCAGAACTTCCATGAAAGCAAAATGAAAGGCCAGATTGATCGCCTTCTTTTCTCCATTACTGAAGAATTGACGGATTTCTTTTCCCTTTTCAAGAATGTCCAGTTCATCCCGGTGCGAACCATATAGAACTCTTTGAGCCAAAATTTCCTTTTCCAGAAAATCATCAGGTATCTTCCTGCGACGATAGAAAAGGTTGGTTTGACTGAGTTTTGGATTGAAAACCTGAAGGAATTGCTGAAAAGGTGGATTGAGCAGCTCCAAAAATGCATTTCTGGCAGATGAAATCAGGTCACTCAAATGGAGAAAAAGGGGGGTTTCAAGCCCCAAAAGACTGCTCTTTTTGACCGTATTGGAGAAGAGAATTTGAACTTTTTTGCTTCTCAGGTGGTTGAATTGCACCAAATTGGCAAGATGATCGTGATCGATGGCTGAAACATACCTGTCAAGAAGAGATCTTCGATATTCCTGGCTGAGAAAGAACAGATGACTCTCTTCGGGGGAAAAATGAAGAATGTTCTTATTCTTGATGAAATCGACCGGCTTGACCTTCTGGTTATCCAGAAAAAGGCTCTTCTCTTTCTGCTGTTCTGAATAGGTCAAGCCATGCCGGATTCCCTGGATTTCAGCAGCAATATGAAAGAAGTTCTGCCCGTATTGGATACAATCTTTCAGTGACTTTCGATTTCGAAAACTTCGGGTTGTGTAGATAATGAATATGCTTTCCAGAAGATTGGTTTTCCCTGCACCATTGGGTCCGAAAATGCGCAGAAACCTGTCTTTTGGAAAAATGATCTCTTCTTCTTGAAAATTACGAAATTGCCGAAGATGAATTCTTTCCAGGACCATCTGGAATCAGTCGAGACGAATGGGCATCAAAACTGCGATGAAGTTGCTGATTTCAATCGGTTTAATCAGTGCAGGACTCTTTGGATTATGAAGGAAAATGCTGAATTCTTTCCCTTGAATCTTATTGACGATGGTGTCAAAGAACTTGATATTAAAGGCAATTTGCATTTTCTCACCGGTATAATCCACTTCAATTTCTTCGGTGCCTTTGCCTTTGAGCGTATCAATACCGGTCAGAATGATGCTGTCCTTCTGAATTTTTAAAATTACACCAGCATCACTACCTTCAAACAGAAGATTGATTCTCTTTAAAGCTCCGAGAAATTCTTCCTTCGGAATGACCAGTTTGTTGTCCTGATACTGTGGTATGACCTGTTCGTAGGGCGGAAACTTGGAATCGATCAGTTTGATGTTCATCTTGGTGCTGTCGGTCTTCAAACCAAGAATCTTCAACTCCTTGTCGTAGTAGAGTCCGACGTTGGCCGAATCATCAGACAGCATTTTCATGATGTCGTTGACTCCCTTCCTCGGAATGATAATCCCGTTGGGGATGCTGAACTTTCCTTCGAATGGATACTCGGCAAGCGCCAGTTTATGACCATCCGTTGCCACGGATTTTGCGATGTTCTTTTCGGTGACGAGATAGATGCCACCCAGGTGTGGCTTGGTTTCGTCGGTCGCCACGGCAAACAACGTATGATCAAGGAGCTCTCTCAAAATCTCTGATTCAAAGTTGACATATGAAGAATCTTCATAAAAATTGAAATTGGGAAAATCCTCGTCTCTCAGACCGTTGAGCTCGAATCGACTCTTCTGACTTGTGAGGAAAATGGAGTTTTCCTTCTTTTCCAGGGTGACTTCCTTGCCCCCAAGGTTGGAAACCAACTGATAAAGCAATTTTCCATTGACCGTGGCCGTCCCCTGCTGGAAGACTTCTGCCTGGAACTCACTGGTCACGGAAGTGCTCATGTCCGTTGCACGACAAAAGATTTTCCCATCGGAATTGGCTGTGAGCTGGATGTTCGAAAGGATGGGTTGAATGCTTGCGTTTCCTTCGGAAATTTTTTGTGCAAGGAACAAGCCGTTCAAAAAAGTGGATTTGTTCAACGTGATTTTCATGGATACCCCTCACGGATTGAAAAACTATCCCTTTTCCTATCGAAAATCAATTGGACTTTTACCTAACCTGTAAAGAAAAAACATAGAATAAGCACGTTGCATCTGTCGATAAATGACAGGATTTCCCTATCCTACAGGCAGATTTTATCGACAGGTCATCGGGAAACAGAGAGCTTCAATGACATGTTGCATTTTTGTCCCTGTGGTGAAACCGGGCGACGGTTTTTTGTCGACAGGGAGAGTCCACAGGTTTACAATTTCGCGATTTTTCCTTCTTGAGGAGTCTCCATGAAAAAACGTTGTTCACATTGCCAGGCCACCCTTCTCGACAATGGAAATCAGTGTCCCCTTTGCTATCACACAGTGGAGGCGAACGATCCAATTTACAGCCTCGATGATGTGCAGACGATCTTCGTGAAGAGGAAAAACGACAAGGTTTTTGGACCTTTTCCGAAGGCAAAGGTCCTCTCCTTGGTCTCGACTGGAAAACTGGAGGCCAGCGAGTACATATCCGAAGATCGTGAAAACTGGATACCGGTGACGTCCGTTCAGGAATTTGCCAGTCTTCTCGTTGAAGCGAAGCAGCCGTCCAATGGTTCGCCCTTTTCTGACCTTCCTGCTCACAAGCCCAAGGGTGATACCGAACTTCCGGCTTTGAAAATCGAGCCCATCGGTTTGAGCTCCGGTCTGCCGGCGAGCATTCCAAATGCCAGTGTTTCCGAACTTCCGGCCTTGAAACTTCCCGTGGCCGAACCCGTGGCTGATCTTCCGGCATCCAAGGATGGTCTGCCTGTCAAACCTCCATCGTCCCCATTCACGGATGCGCCTCTTCCTGGCTTGAAGACGGAATGGTCCACAGGAATCAGGGATCAACCTGCATGGAAGAGGGAAGGGCCGAACCAGACGCCGGATCTCCCCGTCCCGAAGTCGGATCTTCCGGGTCCTGCGATGAACCTCCCCGTCTCGAAGTCGGAGCTTCCGGGTCCTGCGATGAACCTCCCCGTCTCGAAGTCGGAGCTTCCGGGTCCTGCGATGAACCTCCCCGCCTCGAAGTCGGAGCTTCCGGGCCCTGCGGAATTGGGAAAGGGGGAGTCGCAGGATCGATCATCCCAATTCCAGGATGACTTGTCGCGATCCGTTGAAGAAAAGGAAGATCAAGAAAAAAATCGTGAGTTTTCCCTGCCACCTCTTGGGGGAGGACTTGTTCCGGAGATCCGGCTTGATCTCCGACCCGGAAACGCGAAGCCCCTGGAAATGGCCGGCGATGCTTACGGACCTGCAGGTTCCAAGAAGTTGGAAATGCCGCCGAGCCTGTTTGAGAGCTCGGATCACCTTGACCTGTCCATTCTGAATACCAAGGTTCCGCCTGAGAAGGGACGCAGCGGTCTGGATCTGGATCACCAGGCTGTCACAGGTTCAGGTGGCGTGTCGGCTTCCATGTCGGTGTCCGATGAAGAGACAATTCCCCTGTCGATTGACGAAGATTCGTTGACGGAGATGCGCCCGGCCCGGGCAGCGAAACGTCAGGAGCAATCGAAAAAGAAGCAGACGCTCCTGTTGATTCCCCTGCTCCTGCTCCTGGCGGTGGCGGCCGCGTATCAGTTGAAGTTGGGTCCTTTTTCAAAAAGTTCGGGGTCCAAGGAGAGCCAAGACGCCATGCCGACCTCGCCGAAACCCACGGCGGCGGTCATTTCCGAACACGAGAAAAATGTTCTGAACCTGGATTATCCCAAATTGCTGGCGTCTTCCCGCGGGTCGGACATGATTCACTGCGAATCGGCGTTGATCCTGGCCTGGTTCTACCACGAGTATGAGCCACTCGACGCCTGCAAGAAATTTCTCGCGACCCCCATCAATTCCACGGGTGACAATGAGACACGACGATTTCAATTTTTCCGGGCGCTCTTTTTCAGCCAAAATCCCCGACAGGCCCAAATGGAACGTTTCTTTACGGGTACACTGACGGATCCGGTCAAGGTCATGGAGGAGATCATCTCCGTCGCTCGCAGCCAGAACAACCGTGCGCCGGTTTGGAGCTTCCTTATGGGCGTTCTACAAATGGAAAAGAAGGACGCCAAAAAAGCCAAGGAGGCTTTTCAGTTGGTCAACAACACGGAAACCTCGCAGGCTTTCGGTGTGACCTGGTTTCTGGCGCGGCTCGGGGACGAGTCGGCAATGGCAGCCATGAACAAAAGTCCAGAGCAAGCCCTGTGGAAGTCCCTGCTGCAGGGTTTCGCCTATGAGGAGAAAAATCTGAATTCGTTTACGTTTTTGGCCTTTCCTGGCGAGTTTCCGCGGATCCCTGTGCCAGAGCCGGCGGTGCTCGAAAAGATGGGACGACGTTTCAGAGCCATTAATTTTGCATTCTCTGCCCTGGCTGCATGGGAAGGAAACCAGCTCGACACGGCCAACACCCTCTGCGACCGGGCCATCACCGAGGATGAGTTGGACAAGACCGTGTGGGGGCTGTGCAGCCGGATGCGCCTGTTTCATGGACAGTTGGGAAAATTTTCGACCACCATCAACCTGAATCAGGAGTCCCCGACGATCCTTGCATGGATCGTTGAAGGGCGGAAGAACCCGGCGTTGAGCGCGTGGGAGGAGTTGAAAAAACAGGATCCGGCAGGGAGTCTGGTGCTGGCGCCCCTGATCCTGATGCTGTCCCAGGCGGATCCCGAGGACCTCCAGACGGCCGTTCAGGCAGGATTGACGGCGGATCTTCCCAGGACCCTGGAATATCTTTGGACTGGGCTCTGGCAGCGTCCGGACCTGGCCCCACAGGTGGAGAAGGCCGTGCGGGCGTGGATGGATGAAAAAAAGGATGAATCCCAACTGGTGAAGGATTTCCTGGGTATCCTTTCTCTGGTGCAGGCGCTTCAGGCACAGGACTGGAAAAAAATGATTCAGGCCGGCGAAGGGTTGAAACTGAAGGGTTCGGCGATGCTCGAGATCGACGGGCTCGTGATGATGGCCCGCATGATGGATACCAAAGACAACCAGGCCGTGATTTGGGCGGATTCACAATTCCAGCGAGTGTCACCGGGGGCACGATCGGCCGCCGCGCTGATGGTCATCCTCAGCATGGCAGGCAAAGTGCAGGAGGCTCATCAGATCCTCGACAAGTATCAGGAAATCTTCCGTGAGCCTTTGTTCTACAAGGCCGCTGCCCAGTTGTACCTGGCAGGGACGCGGAAAGATCGATTGATGCGATCCAGGTTTTTTGCAGAGAAAGCGATCAAGGCGAATGCCCAGGATGCCGAGGCTTTGTTCCTGATCGGGTTCATCCAGCTCGAGAGCGGTCAGCCCGAATCCGGGGAGAAGACGATCGTTCAGGCCGTACAGGCGATGAGCCAGCCCGTGCATGCCTGGTTCATGCGATGGTCGGAGCTGGAGAGCCGTTTGAAGCGGCCGCAGATGGCGCTGGCGGCAATGGACGCCGGACTGCGGAAGAGCCCAGATTACGGTCCTTTCCTTTTCAAAAAAGCCCAAATTCTGGCCACGCAGAACAATCCCAAGGAGGCGCTGCGCCTGCTGGAAAAAACGAAGGACGCTGGCATCGAGGAAGTGCAGCGATATGTCCTCGAAGGTCGCTGCCACGTGTCGCTGCGACAGAAGCGGGAAGCCGAGAAATCCTTTTCCAACGCAGTAAAAGCCGATAATAAAAATATTCTGGCGCGCTATCTGCTGGGGAAGACCCTGCTGGGAAACGGCGCGCTGCGACCGGCGATTCCCCATCTGCAGTTCGTGGCCGAAGAGCTCGAAAAAGCCCTTCAGGATCAAAGAATTCCCGAAGAGGCGGCCCATTGGCAGACCGAGACGGTCGAGTCCATGCTGGCCGAGACCTGCCGTCTGCTGGGCGGCGCCTTCAAGGAAACCGGGAATCGGCCGATGGCCATCAAGTATGTGAAAAAGTACGCCACCCTGGTGCCCGATGGTCCCATGAAGGATGAGGCGCTGCGTCTGCTCCTCCTGCTCGGTGGGGAATAGTGTCTATGTCCAATGAATCAGACACCTGGCTGGGACGATGGATTCCGAGCAAGGCATGGGGGCAAAATTATCTGGTCAATGCAGGAGTGATCGAAAAAATAGTGGATCTGCTGCCTGCGCAGTCCAGACCGGTGATTGAGATTGGATCCGGCCGGGGGGCGCTGACGACCGAACTGCTGAAACGGGGCTTTGAGGTGATCGCCATCGAGCCGCACCCCGAGTCGGCTGCGTATCTGATTCACCGGTTCGGAGAGGATCCCCTCTTCTCCCTGCGCGAAGAAGACGCCACGGTGTTTGATTTTTCCTCTGTATTGCATCCAGATGTGCCAATGACAACGGCCCCATCCATAGTCGGAAACCTGCCCTACTGCGTGGCGGCGAGGATTCTGTTTGCTTTGATTCGTACCGGAAGGGCGGGCTCGCCCTGGGTGTTGATGTTTCAGAAAGAGGTGGCGCAGCGGATCGTGGCGGGGCCCCATTGCCGGGAGTACGGACTGCTGTCGGTGGTCGCCCAACTGGCAGCGCGGTGCACGATCTGCTTTCATGTGAGCCCCGGTTCGTTCTCGCCCGTCCCCAAGATCACCTCCTCGGTGGTGCGCTTTGAGCCGATGCCGGATCGGGACGTCGACTGGAACGCCTTCTCGGCATGGCTGACCCGGATCTTTTCGATGCGACGAAAGCAGATGGGGAACATCCTGGGCGCGATGCTTCCGCACGATCGCCTCGAAGCGCTCCGTGCGGCCCCGCCGTTCGCCCTCACGCTCCGTCCCGAGCAACTCTCCCCCGAGGAACATCTGGCCTTGTTCGAGCGCTGCAGGCTGTGACAAATTGACACGGTTTTCGGTGGGTGAAAAGATGGGTTTGTCAAATTGGCAAACATCTCCGATTTTCCTTGAATTGACAGTAAAAATCATGATGATGCGGAATGCTTTCCGGCGGGCCCGGTTCTTGCACTAGCGGCCCTGTCCGGCGCGACATGAACGGTTTTCCGCCGGGTTCATGCGGGAGTTGGCGAACACATGGAAGGTCTGGCACGATTTTATCCCCATTTGATTCAGGCCACGCTGGTCCTGCTCCAGGGACTGGGGGCCGGTGTGATTGCGGCCGATATAGTGGCATGGAAACTGTATTCCGCGCCGCGGCTCGAGACGTCCCGCCGGCCGGTGGCCATGGTGGACACGGCCCCCAAGAAACCGGAGTATGTCGCCGATCTGCGCGGGCTGTTGCGCAGGAACATCTTCTGCGCCACCTGCGAGCCGATTTCCCTCGATGATCTGGCCGGCACCGCCACCGCCGCAGGGGAACCGCCGGCCGCAGCCTCCCTCGAGGGAGCCGAACTCGTGGGCACCATGGTGTCTGCCAACACGAAGGATTCCCTGGCCACGGTGGTGCTCACCGCTCACACAGAGGCCAAGTTCGTGCTGCTGTCGGAAGGCGACGCCCTCGGGGATGCCACGGTGGTGGCGATCGAGAGCAAGCGCGTCGTGTTCACCCAAGGTGGCCAGGAGAAGGTTCTGAACCTCATGGGCGAACCCAAGAACAGCCCCATGGTGGCCACGACGACCCCGCCGCCGGGCGCCGCCAATCCCAAGGGGGATGACGGCCGGATCCAGCAGGTCGGACCGTACAAATATGAGGTGGACAAGGCGGTGATCACGGATTTCATGAAGAACATGGCCTCTGCCAGCAGCGGCGCCCGGGTGATGCCCGATGCCAACGGAGGGTTCAAGGTCTCCTTCGTCCGCTCGTTCTCCGTGTTTTACAAATTGGGGATCCGCTCCGGGGATGTCATTTCCTCGGTGAACAACATTCAACTGGATTCCATTGACCAGACGTTCGCCCTGTACACCAAGCTCAAGGACGCCAACCATCTGACCCTCTCGCTCAACCGAGGCGGTCAGACGATCAACATGGATTATTCCATCCGATAATTCTTTGGAGATGATGATGCGTAATCTCTTCTTGTTTGTTTTTCTTTGCTCCTCCCTCGTCCCGGGAACGGGTCTGGCACAGCCTTCTCCGATCTCGCGCCCGATCCGGCCCACCGTTCAGCCCGGTACGCCACCGGGCGCCAAGCCGCCGGCGCCCGGCTCGACCGGGGATGCGGGGACCGCCAAGGATGATCCGAACTTCAACGAGTGCAAGAACATCCCGGGATACCGGAAGATGAAGGTCACCCTCAAGCCGGAGTCCACCCTGGCCGACCTGGTCTCCTGGATCTCCTCGATCACGTGCAAGCGCTTCATCGTCAGCGCAGGACTGCGGGCACAGCGCGTGACGATCTACAGTCCCTCCGAGGTCACCGCGTACGAGGCCTACAAGGCCTTCCTGTCTTCCCTCGAGGCGATGAACCTGACGATCCAGCAGTCGGGGCAGTATTACAAGGTCATCGAGATCGCGGGCGCCAATACCGTCGTGCAGCCGCTGGCCGTGCCCGGCGAGGCGGTCGCCAACAACGAGAGCTTCACCACCGCGATGATCCACGTCAAGCATGCCAGCGTGTCCGAGGTGGCTGAGATTCTGGGCAAGTTCAAGTCCAAATATGGTGACATCACCACCTATTCACCGACGAACCTGCTGATCATCACCGACATGGGCACCAGCATCACCCGGTTGCTGAAGATCCTGAGCCAGCTCGACATCGAGGGCGTTCATGACGAGCGCGTGTGGGTGCTGAAGGTCAAGAACGCCGATGCCGAAGAGATCGCCACCAAGTTGACCGAGGTGTTCGACGTGTCGGAGAGCGGCTCGGGCAACAACAGTTCACCGCCGCCCAACATGGGAGGCCGTCGTCGCGGTCAGACCGCTCCGACCAAGGTCTACAACCCCCAGACCCCGGGGACTTCCGGCGGGGGTGTGCAGAACGTCGGTACGAAGAACTCCATCTCGAAGATCATCGCCGAGCCCCGCACGAATAGTTTAATCATTGTCGCCAATGATGCGGCCTATCTGGAGCTGCTCGCGTTGTTCCAGAAGCTGGACGTTCCTCTTCCGGGTGGTGAGGAAAAAATTAACATCGTCTATCTCGAGAACGCCGTGGCCGAGGACATGGCCGGTTTGTTGTCGGCGTTGACCGGCGGCACCAACAGCGGGACGAGCCGCACGACGTCGACCTCGCGGACCTCGCGGACCTCCCGTACGAGCACCAACCGGAACCAGAGGGGCGGAAATCAATATGGTGGCTACAACCCGATGGGCGGCTGGGGTGGCGGCGGCGGCAACGCCGAGAGCCTGTTCCAGGGCCCGGTTCAGATCCAGCCGGATCCCGCCACGAACTCCCTGGTGATTGTGGCCTCCAATAAAGATTTTCTGTCCATCAAGCGGGTCATCAAGGAGCTCGATCGTCCCCGTCGGCAGGTCTTTGTGGAAGTGACCATCCTCGAGGTGTCCCTGGACAAGACCCGCAACATCGGCATGTCGTTCCATGGCGGTGATCCGGTGGGCTCCGGGGAGAAGCAGTCCTTCCTGTTCGGGGGCTCGATCACCAACTCCTCGATGAACTCCATCATCATGAACCCGCTCTCCCTGATGGGCATGGCCGTCGGCCTGCGCGGTCCCGAGATCAAGGACGCGGAGTCCCTGCTGGGCATCCCGGGGATCTCCTTCCCCTCCTTCGGCGTGATGTTCCAGGCCCTGCAGAGCAACAACGCGGTCAACGTCATCAGTTCCCCGCACATCCTGACCACCGACAACGAGGAAGCCGAGATCACCGTCGGTGAGAACGTGCCGTTCCAGAGCGGCTATTCCTCCATCTCCTCCCTGGCCTCCTCCTTTGCCAGTTCCTCTTCGGCCCTCTCCTCGATGCCCATGGTTTCGGTGCAGCGCCAGGACGTGGCCCTGAAGTTGAAGCTCACGCCCCATGTGAACCAGAGCGATTTCGTGCGCATGGAGGTGGATCAGGAGATCAACGAGGTCAAGACCATCGACCAGGTCGTGGGTCCCACCACCTCCAAGCGCAAGGCGACGACGGTGGTCGTGGTCAAGGACCAGCAGACCGTGGTCATCGGTGGACTGATCACCGAAAAGATCAAGGAAAATGTGCAGAAGGTCCCCTTGCTGGGTGACATCCCCATCCTGGGCTACATGTTCAAATCGACCACCCGGATCACCGAGAAGACCAACCTCCTGATCTTCATCACGCCGTACATCATCCGCGACGAGAGCGACCTGCGGCGTATCTTCATGGAAAAAGTGAAGCTCCGCAAGGAGTTCATCGAGAAGTATTCCTCCTTCCGGGATCAGGATTTTGAGGCGGATATCAATTATAAACACAAGCATGGCTTCTTTGAAGACATCAACCGGACCGCCCACCGCATGGAAGAAGAGATTGTCCAGCGCAAGAAGGCGGTCGATGAATACAAGGTCGTGGATTCCTCCGGACCGGTGAGCGTGAACAAGCGGGACGTCAAGGAAGTGCAGCGGATGCTGCAGAAGATGCGCGAAGACGATGAGTCGGATCCGGCCGAAGAGGCGCCGGCTGACGGCAAGACCCCGGCGCCTGACGGCAAGACCCCGGCGCCTGACGGCAAGACCCCGGCGCCTGACGGCAAGACCCCGCCGGCTGACGGCAAGACCCCGCCGGCTGACGGCAAGACCCCGGCGCCTGACGGCAAGACCCCGAAGCCGGCCGGGAGGTGAGTGGCATGCTGCGACACCGATTGATCGGCGAAATCCTGGTCACGCATTTCCACGTGTCCGGTCTGGACATCGAGCGTGGTTTGCTGGGTCAGCAGAAGGACGGCATGCGCCTCGGCGAATGGCTGATCCGCGAAAAGATCCCGGCCGGCGACCGACTGATCCAGGAAAAAGACGTGCTGCGCGCCCTGGCGCTCCAGCAAGGGCTGGTGTATCAGGAACAGGACATCAAGCCTGAGGACGTGGATCTCTCCCTGCTGGAACGGGTCTCCATCAACTATGCCAAGCAGAACAAGGTGCTGCCGTTGTGGCTCGGGGAGGATGGCCGCATCCTGGTGGCCGTCTCCGACCCCATGGCCTACTGGGTCATGGATGATCTGGCGGTGCGGCTGGGATCCCAGTTCCTGCTCGTGCTCATGGAGGCCGAACGCATCCTCTCCCTGATCAACCGGGCCTACACGCGCAAGAGCCAGACGGTGGATCTGGCCAACGAGGGGGACGGCTTCTCCGAGGAGGACGTCGACGACCTGGTGGACAACATCGACCTGTCCGACGAGGCGCCGATCATCCGCTGGGTCAACGCGATCATCTTCAACGCCGCCAAGGAGCGCGCCTCGGACATCCACATCGAGCCCGGCGAGAAGGAGGTCGTCGTCCGCTACCGGATCGACGGGATCCTCTACGAGACCAAGCACGCGAACAAGAATTATTTAAACTCGATCGTAGCCCGCATCAAGATCATGTCCGGCCTGGACATCGCCGAGAAGCGCCTCCCGCAGGACGGCCGCATCCGCCGCAAGATCGCCGGTCGCGACATCGACATGCGCGTGGCCACCATCCCCACCGCCCGTGGCGAGCGCATCACGATCCGCCTGCTGGACCAGAGCTCCATCCTCCTGGGTCTGGCCGACATCGGCTTTTACAAGGAAGATCTCGACAAGATGGAGGAGATCATCGAGCGCCCGCACGGCATCATCCTGGTGACCGGCCCCACCGGCTCGGGAAAGACGACCACCCTGTATGCGGGACTCAACAAGATCAACAAGCCGGATCTGAACATCCTGACGATCGAGGACCCGGTCGAATACCAGCTCGCCGGCGTCAGCCAGGTGCAGGTGAACCCCAAGATCCAGCTCACGTTCGCGGCCGGCCTGCGCTCCTTCCTGCGCCACGATCCGGACGTCATCATGGTCGGCGAGATCCGCGACGTCGAGACCGCCGAGATCGCCATCCAGGCCTCCCTCACCGGTCACCTGGTCCTTTCGACCGTGCACACCAACGACTCCGCCGGCGCCCTTACGCGCCTGGTGGACATGGGCGTCGAGCCGTTTTTGGTGGCCTCCTCGCTGATCGGCATCCTGGCCCAGCGTCTGCTGCGCCGCCTGTGCCCGCACTGCAAGGAGCCCTATGTGCCCACGCGGGAGGAGCTCTCCGAGATGGGCGTGGATCCGGACCGCTTCTTCGCCGGGACCGCCGATCGGCACCCGGTGCCGGCCAACTTCCGCTCGCCGCCGGCGGGGCACGTGTTCCGACACAAGGGCTGTCCCCATTGCCTGAACACCGGCTTCCAGGGCCGGACCGGCATCTACGAGCTGCTGATCATGGACGACGACCTGCGCGCGATGTCCATGAAGAAGATCGACGCGAACCAGATCAAGCGGCTGGCCATCACCAAGGGGATGCGCACGCTGCGGCAGGATGGTGCCCGCAAGGTCATCGCCGGCATCACCTCCTTCTCCGAGGTGATGCTCGTGACCACCGAAGACGCGTCATAGGAAAGGACCGGGCATGCCAGTATTTGTCTATAAGTGTCTAAACGCTTCCGGCAAGGCCGTCCGGGGCACCCGGGACGCGGACTCGGAGAAGTCCCTGCGCGCCCAGTTGCGCAAGGAGGGGCTCTTCCTGCAGGAGGTCAAGCTCTCCACGGAGAAGGGGAAGGGCCTGCAGCGCGAAGTCGACATCGCTTTCCTCAACCGGGTCTCGGCCTCCGCCGTGGCCGTGTTCACGCGCCAGTTGGCGACCCTGCTCAAGGCGGGCGTGCCCCTGACCGAGAGCCTGGCCGCCATCGCGGACCAGCTTCAGAGTGATAAAGGACAAAAAAAGCTGGCCACCCTGGTTTTCACCGTACGTCGCACCGTCAACGAGGGACGTTCTTTGGCGGATGCCTTGATGGCGCATCCTAAGGAATTTAATGTTTTCTATGTGTCCATGGTTCGCTCCGGCGAGGCCTCGGGCAACCTCGACACCGTGCTGTTCTCGCTGGCGGAGTACCTCGAGCGGCAACAGAAGCTCAAGGACAAGGTCTCCTCGGCGATGACCTATCCTGTGATCATGGTGTTCATCACCTCGGGCATGGTGGGCCTGCTCATGACCACGGTGGTCCCCAACGTGGTGACCGTGTTCGAGGACAGCGGCCAGACCCTGCCGATCTACACCCGGCTGCTGATCGGCTTCAGCAACTTCATCAGCAGTTCGTGGTACCTGCTGATCCTGGGGATCCTCGCCGTCGTGTTCGGCTTCAAGCGGTGGAAGCGCTCCGAGTCGGGCCGGCACCTGTGGGACCGCTTCCTCCTGCACGTGCCCCTGGTCGGACAGTTGGTGCGGATCATCTCCATCGCGCGGTTCTCCAGCACGCTGGGCACCATGCTCCACTCCGGGGTGCCGATCCTGCAGTCGCTGGACATCTCCCGCAGCGTCATGGGGAACACCCGCCTGCAGGCGGTGGTCGACGATGTGGCCGTGGCGGTACGCGAGGGTGAGAGCATGGCCCGCGTCATGGAGCGCTCCGGGGAGTTCCCGCCGCTGGTCAGTCATATGGTAGCTATTGGTGAAAAATCAGGTCAATTGGAGCAAATGTTAAACAATGTCGCCGTCACGTACGACAACGAGGTGGAGACCACGCTCTCCAAGCTCACGTCGGTGCTCGAACCGCTGATGATCCTGGTGATGGGCGGGATGGTGGCCTTCATCGTCATGTCCATCCTGATGCCGATCATGCAGATGAACAACATAGGAGTATAGGAGTCGTCATGTCTGAGAATCAAATCCAAACCAGCGAACACACGGATCCCCGCCCCGCGGAGAAAAGCAACCGTCGCCGTCAGATGGGTATGACCCTCATCGAGATCATGGTCGTCATCGTCATCATGGGCATGGTCATGGGCGCGGTCACCGTCGGTGTCATGTCCTATCTGAAGAAGGCCAAAAAGAAGACCACCCAGACCCAGGTGAACCGCATCGCCGCGACCATCAACGCCGAGGCGGCCGAGCCCGAGAACAAGGGCAAGGACGGCAAGGCCATGCTGGAGACCCTGATCTCCGATGGGTCCTTCAAGAAGAAGGATCTGTCAGACGCCTGGGGCAACGAGATCCGCGTCGAGAAGCAGGACCGTTCGTTCTGCGTGTTCTCTGCAGGCCCCGACGAGAACTTCGGGACCGGAGACGACATCAAAGATGAAGATTGCGGTCAGTAGAACACCCCGGGCCCTGACCCGGAAGCTCCATCCCGGAGCACGAGGCCTGGGCGGGAACCGCACGGGATTCACCTTGATCGAGGTGCTGATCGTGGTGGTCATCGCCGCGATGCTCTTCGGCGCGGTGGCGGTGAGCTATTCCCAACTGCCCAAGATGCAGTTGCGGGAGGCCGGTCGCAAGTTCGCCGGCGGCGTGCGTTTCCTTTCGGGGCGGGCGCGCACCTCGCGCACGCTTTTGCGTCTGGTGATGGATCTGGACAAGGAGAACCCCGTCCTGAAGGTTGAACGGTTTCCTCCCGGTCTGGCGCTGCCCCCCCGGGACCCGCGCGTCGAAGAGGAGGAAGAGGCGAACCTGGAGTGGCGGTACGAGAACTGGCCGAGGCTGGACCAGGGAAATCCCGTGGGGCCCGTGGGCGCAGCAGACCCTGGCAAGCCTTTTCTTCCACCCTTGTCCCAGTGGGAGGCCCTCGACACCCGGATGAAGACCGACATCGTGCTGGAGAACGTCCGCATTGCCTCGGTGACCTTCCCCTGCATGAACAAGGAGTTCACCAGCGGTCTGGTCAGCCTGGCCTTCTATCCCAACGGGACCAATTGGGGGGCCGTCATCCTGTTGCGCTCCACCGCCGAGCACGAACTGTCGGTGATCGTGGAGCCCATGACCGGTCACGTCCGCTTCGAGTCGGGCTTCGTGGTGCCCGATGACCTGTGCGAGGACGCCGAGGGCAACCTGCTGCCGCCGGAGGACGACGATGGGGAGGAATAGGCTTCATCCCGCATCCGGCGGCTTCACCCTGCTCGAGGTGATGGTGGCCCTGACCATCCTGGCCATGTCCCTGATCTGGATCCTCAAGGGACAGACGGACTCGATCACCCGCAACATCGAGGCGCGCCTGCAATTGCAGGGTATCCATTTGGCCAACTATAAAATTTTAGAGACCGAACAACTGCTCCGGAAGGAGGGCTTCGGCACGTTTGAAGGCGAGATGTGCGGTGATTTTGAGTCGGATCAACTCGAGGGCACGGAACTGTTCACCTATTGCGTGTACATCGAGAAGATCGAGATGCCCGACATGTCCATGCTCCAGCAGCAGCTCGCCGGGGGGCTCGGGCTCGATGACGGGACCGGGGATGGCGCACCGGCCGACGGCACCCTGCCTCCGTTCATGCAGGATTTGATGACCCAGTTGATCCCGGGCGGCGACAGTGATGTGATGTCGGGCCTGACCGGGATGATGGGAAGTTTTTTAACCACAGCCCTTTCCACCATCCAGAACGTCATGGAACAGGCCGTGCGACGCGTCCGTGTCGTCGTGGCCTGGCGGGTCGGCAAAAAGGAGAGGAGCTATGAGTTGGTGGCGTTCTTCACCGATCCGGCGGTGCTCGATCAGAACATCCTGGATCTCTCGGGGCTGACCGGCGGCGGCACCGGGGGCACCGGGGGCACGGGCGGCACGGGCGGTACCGGGGGCACGAGCGGGGGGAGGGTGCAATGAATTCCTCCCGCGGCTTCACCCTCATCGAAGTGCTCGTGTCCATCACGCTCATCGCGTTCATGTCGTTCATTTTGTACAGCACCATCCGGACGACCCGGGCGGCGCAGGAGCTCTCGGAGCTCCGGGCCGACCAGACGCAGGCCACGGCCGCGGCCCTGGACATGTTCGTACAGGACATGAACATGGCCTATCTCTCCCTGGGGGAGGACACGGCCGCCGAATTCAAACGGACGTTCTTCCGTGCCCAGCCGGACGTGGGCGGCATGGAGCTCACCTTCTCCACCATGTCCCACCGGCCCACCCGCAAGAACGCCCACGAGTCGGACTCCTGCCTGGTCCAGTACCGGCTCGAGCGGGATCCCGAGCACCGCGGTTTGTTCCAGTTGATCCGGCGCGAGACCCGTCGGCTCGAGGCGGTCGATCCCCTGACCATGCCTGCCGAGACCCGCCGGATCGTGGATCGTGTAGCTTTGTTTGAACTGTGGTTTTTTGACGCCACCAAGGATGAGTGGATCGACGCCTGGGACACGACGACCATCGACGGACAGAGCGGCAGGCTGCCCCAGCTCGTGCGCGTTCACCTGGCCGTGGACGTGGGCACCGGGCACGTGGTGCACTTCCATTCCATGGCGCGCCCGCACATCATGGAGGCCCTGAACCTGCTGCCGGCCACCGGCAAGGTCACCTCGTTTGGCACCTCGGGCCAGCAGGGCGGCCAGCAGGGCGGCCAGCAGGGCGGCTCCAGCCGCGATCGGTCCCCCGGGGGCAGCTCCGGTGGAAACACCCCGCGTCCCATCGAAATCCCGAGGGTGCAGTGATGCGCAACGGGACCGTCTCCCGTTCCAGGGGGCAGCGCGGTGTGGCGCTGCTGGTGGTGGTGTTCGGTCTCTCGCTGATCGCGCTCTTGATTAATATTTTTATTTATCAATCCAAGATCAACCGGAAGAGCGCCGCCTCCGAGGGTGAACGGATGCGCGCCCGGTATTATGCGTTCTCGACCCTGGAGATCACGCGTTTGTTCCTGCGGGTGCAGGCAAAATTCATTGATAATAATTCCATGATCCAGAACATGGGCATCGACATGTCCCAGATTGTCCCGATGATGATCCCCATGTTCTTTGATGAAACGCTGGCCGAAAAACTGCTCGGCGGCGAGGCCCGCGGGCTCGGGGAGCTGCCCGAGAAGGGCTCCGGCGTGCTGGAGGTCTATCGTCCGGAAGAGGGGCGCATCAACCTCAACTGCGCGTTCAACTCCACCCAGTTGGAGCGCCTGAACAACCTGCTGCTGGGGTTGTTCCTGGATCGGCCGTATGACGAACTGTTCGGACGCATCCAGGATGACGGTCAGATCCTGGATCGGCAGCAGCAGGTGGGGGCGCTGGTGGACTTCATCGACTTCGACCAGAGCATGACCAGCGGGGCGGATGATGAGGATTCCTACTACAAGGGTCTGGAGGAGCCGTATCTGTCCAAGAACAACCTCCTCGACTCCGTCAATGACATCCGGCTGATCCGGGGGGTGGACGACATCTTCTGGGCCAACTTCGGGTCGAGCCTGAGCGTGTACGGCGGATGTCAGATCCACCTGTGCGCGATGGATCCGAACAACTGGCAGTTGCTCGCGGCGCTGATCATCCTGACGGCGGCCTCCCCCGAGGATCCGGTCATCACGGATCCGGTCAAACTCAAGCTGCTGGCGACCACGGTGGCCCCCCAGGTCCCGGTGTTGTGCAAGGATCTCCAGTCGTTCATCGGGGCGGTGGCCCAGCCGGGGACGGCCTCCACGCTGGTGTCGGCGGTGGGGGGGACTGATATTGAAGATTCAGGAGACCTGGGTCAGGACGGCATCGCCGACGCCCAGGTGCAGGGCGTGGAATTGGACGCGGCCAAGCTCCAGACGCTGGTCGTGGGGGGAAGCAAGCGTTATTATCGCATCCGCGCGGTGGGACTCTCGGACCAGGCCATGTACTCCATCGAGTCGGTCTGGGATCAGTTGAGCGTCTCCACCCAGCCCGGAAAAGAGGGTAGTCAGGGTGCATATATTTATTGGAAAGAGGACTAGGGTGTTTTCATGAGCATGGTAGGCGCCATCGACATCGGAAGTGCAACCGTTTCGGGATGCGTCCTCGAGATCCAGCGGGCCGGCATGAAGGTGCTGCAGTACGAGACGCTGCCGGTCGAGCCCGAGGGCAAGGAAGAGGCCATCCGGTCCCTCATCGGACGTTTGAACCTGGCCCACGTCAAGCAGGTGGTCGCCAACCTGGATCAGCCGGTCTTCGTGCGCAACCTGGAGTTTCCCTTCTCGGACCTGAAGAAGATCGAGCCGTTGATCTCCTATGAACTGGACGATCAGATCCCGATGGACGTCGAGGACCTGGTGATCACGCATGGTCACACGGTCTCCAGGGACAAGACCGAGGTCCTGGTCGTGGCCGCCGCCCGCGAAGGGGTCGCGCAGCAGTTGCAGATGCTCTCGGCGTGCGGGGTGGAGGTCACCAAGCTGGTTCACCCGGGCAACCCGGCGATGTTCTTCTCCGGACCGACGGATCCGTGCACCGTCGTCATCGATCTGGGCGCCCGTGTGACGCACATGGCCGCTCTGGTACGGGGGACGCTGCGGACCCTTCGTTCGTGGACCGACGGTATGGAATCCATGGTGGCGGCCCTGGCCAGGTACAGTTCGCAGGAGGAACACCAGGTCAGGGACTGGCTGAGCCTGCAGGGGCGGATCACGGCCCCGGGCCAGCACGAGGAGGGTTTTGAACAGGTGATCCGCACGGAGGTGGAGCGATTCTTCGAGGAGTGGCGCCGGTTCATCCTGTCCTTCCAGACGCGCCACCAGGAGACCGTGGAGCGGGTGGTCCTGATCGGGAACGGGGCCCGGCTCCCCGGACTCGCGACGGCGGCGGCCTCCTTCTTCGGCGTCCCCGTGCAGGTGGGGATGGTCCCCGGGGAGACCCTCGCGGATCCGAAGAAGGCGAGCGTCGTGGCCCTGGCGCACCTGGGTGTGTCCGGGGAGGCGCTGAACTTCCGTCGTGGGGAGTTTGCGCTGGGGGCCAGGGACAGCCTCGTCAAGAAGAAGGCGTTGGCCGTGTCTTTGGGGTTAAGTTTCTTTTTTACAATGATGGTCGGTTCCTCCCTGTTCACCCTGTGGCGTCTGGAGAAGGAGGAACGGGATCTTCTGGGCCTGACCGGCCAGCTCAGCTCCGAGGTGCTCGGAAAGCAGTTGTTCGATCCGGCCGCCATCAAGAAGCAGATCAAGCAGAAGACGTCGAAGACACGGGCCAACGGGTCGGATCAGTTTCTGCCCCGCATGAGCGCCTGGGTGCTGCTGAGCCAGATCTCCGAGAAGATGCCGCTCAACGCGGCCCTCGAGGGGGATGCGGCGCCGGGTTCCGCCCCGCCCGCTCCTGTGGATCCGGCCGTCGCCCCTGTGGATCCGTCTGGGGTCAAGCCCGGGGAGAAGCCCGAGGTCAAGCCCGAGACCAGGGAGGAGGCGAAGACCTTGGACAAGGGCGTCGGGGAAGATGGCAAGGACAAGACGATCGCCAAGAAGGAGGAGCCCATCGCTCCGGTACGTGTTGATATTCAAAAAATACACGTCCGCCCGGGCAAGGTCAGCATTGGTGGTGTGGTGAACAACGCCCAGGAGGTCGACGAGATCATCCGCGGTCTGCGGCGGATCCCTTGTTTTCAAGAGATTGCCCCTGGTGCGATCAAGACCGTGGGCACCGGTGAGGAAGAGAAGCGCGAGTTCTCCATCGAGATCACGATGGACTGCATTTAGTGGAAGGGCCAAACCCTTGGCCCGGACGTTGGGAATAGACGGAGGCGTCCATGAAATGGATGGAAAAAGTTGAACATATGTATGATCAGTTCACCGTGCGGGAGCAGAAGATCCTCGTCACGATGGTGCTGGTGGTGGTGGGCTTCGTGTTTTTCATGTTCGCGTTCTTCATCTCGGACGCCTTCGACGAGCGTCGGGAGCGCATCCGGGTGCTGCGCGAGACGGTGACGCTGCTGCAGAAGAACCGGAACCTGGTACAGGAGAGCCGGCAGGCCCAGGCCTCGCTGGAGCTCAAGGCCGTCCAGAAGCCGCCGATGCTGCAGGGACACCTGGACCAGATCGCCAAGCAGTACGAGTTGTCCCTGAACTTCACGCCCCAGAAGCCCAAGGATCTGGGCGAAAATCAAGAATACCAGGTCGAGAGCGTCGAACTCAAGCTGCATGACGCGCCGATCAAGAACCTCATGCAGTTTCTGGATCAGATCGAGCGTGGCAACTACATCATGATGATCACGGACATCAAGTTGACCACGCGGCGCGGACAGCCGGACCGCATGGATCCGGTGCTGATCGTGTCCAGTTACTACAAGCGCAGCGCCGAGGAGCTCAAGGCCCTGCACGACAAGGCCGCCGAGGCCGACAAGGGCAAAGATAAAGCGGATATGAAAGAATCCACCAAAACCACCAAAGACGATCTTTGATGGAGGAGGAGGGTGAGGCAATGATGTGGAAAAAATTCGGAATCAAGGCCGGCATCTTCATGGGCTACTCGCTGCTGGGGAGCCTGGCGTTCTATGCCGCGTTCTCGTTCTTCATGGATTGGGAGCTGGTGAAGTCCCGGGTGGCGATCGAGCTCGGGAAGGCCAC
>PHBF01000241.1 GCA_002841905.1 Deltaproteobacteria bacterium HGW-Deltaproteobacteria-17 | reverse complement strand
TCCGCCGCGACGGTGTCGACGGTGAGATACTGGCCCGCGCCCAGGATGGTGCCCGCCGGGAACGAATAGGAATAGGAGTTCACGTCGAAGGAGTGGTCGGTGAGATCAAAATCGTCCATGCCGGCGTTGAAGATCTCGACCCAGCCCGAGGAGCCCGTCTGGACCTCGTTGAGGACCACGAAGATCTCGTGCAGGCAGAGCGTTCCGTCGACGAAGTGGCCGTTGGTGCACACCTGCTGCAGGATGCCGGAGTCATGGAAGCCGCACGCCGTGGTGCCGTCCTGGGTGGTGCCGTTGACGCACATGTCGGTGCCCGTGCAGGTGTCGTTGTCGATCCAGACGCCGCCGGTGCAGTCCTGCATGAAGTGCCCCTCGTCGTTGAGGCCGCACACCGTGGTGCCTTCCTGCGCGGTGCCGTTCTCGCATTCGTCGGTGCCGGTGCAGGTGTCGTTGTCGACCCAGGCGCCGCCGGTGCAGTCCTGCATGAAGAAGCCCTCGTCGTTGTAGCCGCACACGGTGGTGCCCGTCTGGCTCGACCCGTTGACGCACTCGTCGGTGCCGGTGCAGGTGTCGTTGTCGAACCAGTGGCCGTTGAGGCAGTCCTGGAGGTAGAAGCCCTCGTCGTTGAGGCCGCACACCGTGGTGCCGGTCCGGGAGTCACCCGACGTGCACTCAGGGGCGATATTGCACTCGGCGGTGTCCTCCCACGCCCCCAGGACGCACTCCTGGACCAGCACGCCCTCGTCGTTGTCGCCGCACACGGTCTGTCCGTTGCGGGTGTCGCCGTTGGTGCACTCGTCCTGGCCGGTGCATCCGGCGGTGTCCTCCCACTGCCCCATCACGCACTCCTGCATGCGGAAGCCCTCGTCGTTGAGGCCGCACACGGTGGTGCCCACCTGGGTGTCGCCGTCTTCGCACACGGCGTCGCTGGAGCACTGGTCTGTGTCCACCCACTGGTTGGCGACGCAGCTCTGGATGAGGACGCCCTCATCGAAGAGCCCGCAGACCGTGGTACCGTCGCGGGATTCTCCGTTGGTGCATTCGCCCGTGGTCTTCTTGCCCCCGTCATCGCACGAGACGATGAACACGGAAGCCAGCAGCAGCGTGATCCATCTGAAATTCCTCATGATAATCTCCTTTTAGAACGGCCGGTGAGACGATGATTGGAATCCGCTCCGAACGCAGTATCCCCATGCTTTTTCCGCATGTCAAGCCACAGGGGCCATTTTTTCCAAGCGGAACTCTGACAAGGACGCGGCGCGTGATCGCCGGAAGCCTTCCAAATCCTCTTCCACGGGGGTCGGTTCCCTACGCTTCGGGCGGGACGACGGGGGTCGGCGACGGCGCGGCCTTGGACCGGGCGCGACGGCCGCGGTACAGCAGGTCCTTGTTGAACTTCGCGCGGATCTCCGAGCGGCCCTCAAAAGCGATACGCGCGATGCCGTTGATCTCCTCGATCAGATCCAGCACGCTGCCCTTGAGCTCGAGCAGCGCGCGCGAAGTCCGTTACAACCCGTCCGCCATGATCATGACGGTCGATCTCCTGGTTGCGTGAAGTCGACTTCGACCTTCCACGAAGTCGATCTCCACCAGGGATGAAGCCGACGTCGGGCACCCTTGAAGCCGACTTCGGGCACCCTTGAAGCCGACGTCGGGCGTCCTTGAAGCTGGCTTCGGGCACCCTTGAAGCCGACTTCGGGCCCTATTGAAGCTGGCTTCGGGCATCCTTGAAGCTGGCTTCGGGCGTCCTTGAAGCTGGCTTCGGGCACCCTTGAAGCCGACTTCGGGCATCCTTGAAGCTGTCTTCGGGCGTCTGTGAAGCCGACTTCCTGGTTCCAAAAGGTGCTAAACTGGTTACATCATAGCACACTTCCAGATCCCATGAAGTCCTCCACCGGTTCCCACAACCGGCGCATGAACATCCAATAATCCCATATGGAACGTGGCGTTTCATCCATGAATCGCAATTCGCTTTAACCACGACCTGCGATCCGTTGTCAATCCCCACTTATCACGCACTTATTGAACTAGAAACTAAAATGATTCCAAACACTTACATTTCCCCATCCCAACCCGCACACGAATCCGGCGTTGTGGGAATACCCGTTTTTACGCCGGGAAGAGATCTCCGTTTGTCCTCTCCAGTCGTCTTGCCGCGGAGGCCCGCAACGCGGGCGCAGGACCATCCCCGCATCGCGGGGAAACAGACCAGCGAAGGCATGGCGATATCCCGAAGGGATGCGACATGCCTGGTGAAGAGGAAAGACCCCTTTGTACCCATTGAGGAAAGAGTCTGCATTTCGCCCGACCCGCCATGGGTCGTACCTGAGTCGCACATGATTTTAAAAGCAAACCGGTGCAATCGTGGTCGTGGTCAGGGTCGACGCGGACATCACTTTTTCGGTTGAAATCCGCTTCCCGGGTTTGGCAATATGCACGCCAACCGATGACCGTTTCCACTCGCGAACGAGGGAAGAGACATGGCCAAACCCAGCACGAAGAAGAAAACGCAGTCGCCGCAGGAGCGGAAGGCGCAACACGAGCGTGAGCGGCTCCGCAGGTTGCACGAGTTGATCGAGTCCCTCGGGGCGATGAAGGTGTTCCGCAGCCTGCCGAAGGTCGACCGGGACATGATCGAGGGGCTGCGCGCGCCGCGGCCCGTCATCGCCGACGACGATCGGCTCCCGCAGGAGTGCGTCAAATACTACCGGGAGGTCCTCGACGGAGCCCTCGCGGGCGCTCCGGTGCCCATGGGGGACGGCGGCAGGATGATCACCCTGCGGGACTACTTCTCGGTGGGCATGTCCCTGATCCGGAGCCAGATGATCTTCGAGAAGGAGGGGCACCCGATGGCGGGTGAATGGACCCGGGCCCTCGAGCCGCTGATCACGCTCCACGAGGAGCAGGGGCCGGACCGGCCCATCTACGTGCTGCTGATAAACCTGCGCGTGTCCAGCTGGATCTTCAGCGACGCCGAACAGGGCTACTTCCTCCCCGAAATGAATGTGGTGGCGCCCCGGGACAAGAGGACGATGCCCGTCTTCAGCATTCAGATCCGTTTCTTCGAACCCGAACACCGTCGCTTCACCCTCGATGCTCGGCAGCGGACCTGCTTCCGGGTCCACGCCCACGACGAGAACCTCAGGACCATGACCCCCTGCGTGCTGTCCACCGGGCTGCTCCCCGGACAGGAGGACCAGCCGGAGCGGTCGCTGCCGGTCTACGTGCAGAAGCACGCCCTGCACCGCCTCGAGGAGCGGATGCGGCCCTACCCCATGCACATCGCGGACCACATGCTCTCCGACTCCATCGCGCAGGCCAGGGTGCTGCCCCTGGGCCTGAACTCATACCTGATCGAGATGCGTTACATGGACATCCGAATCGGCTATCTGGTGGCCGAGGTCGTCGACGACGCCGTCGTGCTGCGCACCTTCCTTTTCATCACGCAGTCCGGCACCCCCGAGGGGGACCGGTTCAACGAGGCTTTGCGCATCGGCAACTACGAGAAGCGGTGGTTCGAGCTGGACTGCCTGTCCGGGTTCGCCCACTCCGACCTGTGCGAGGACCCGCGGTTCCAGGAGCTGCTGGAGTCATGCGGTCTGGCGGATCTGACGAAGATGGTCCTCGAGGAGCTGCCCCTGGTCTTGAAGGAGGACCAGCTGCAAAGGCAAGGCCTGGAGGTGCGGAAGATCCTGCTGGAGCAGTCCCGCTTCACGGTCGCCGACGAGGACGCCTGAACCGGGACCGCTACGGAACCGGGGGGCAGGAACAGACCTCGTCCTCAGGCGAGCAGCGCGCCCAGATCTGGCCGGAGTGGACCGATCCTGACTTGAACTCGGCGGCGGCGCCGGTCTCGAAGGCATAAAAAGCCAGGTCCTGACCGGTGGAAGGGGGGACCAGGAACGTCGCGGGGCCCGGGTCCACCTCGAAGTTGGAGCTGCCGCCGTAATAGGTGATGTACGGCTGAGGGGTCAGGCACCTCGCAAGGAAACCTCCCGGCCAGCAGGCCCATGTTTGATTAGCACACCGTATGCGACAGGGCAACTTGCATTTTTTTGATGGTGTTGACGCAAACACGCAATCTTTCACTTGTGCCATCGCCCATTTTGCGCTAAGTTCAATGAAGCAGTCCGGGAACATGGAACCCCTGCATACCCCCCGGACGCAGGAGACCGTCATGCGTGCTGCTCTTCAATCCATGCTCCTGGCCCTGCTGCTTCTCCCCGTCGCCGCCTGCGACGATGAGACCAAAGACGTCTCGTACGCCTACGCCTGCGACGAGCCCCGCTGCCATCCCGAGACCGGCACCGGGCAGCCGGTGCGGGCCCTCGACCTGATGGTCGTGATCGACAACACGCTGGGCACGGTTGACGAGGAGGTCATCCTGCAGGGCAACTTCCCGAACCTGGTGCGCGCCCTCAAAGACTCCGCCGGCGGGCTGCCGGATCTGCACCTGGGCGTGATCACGCCGGACCTGGGCGCCGCTCCGTACAACATCCCCGGCTGTGAACAGCCCGGCGGCGACGGTGGCCGCTTCCTCAAGGGTCCCAACAACTCGTGCGTGAACCCGGCAGGCCAGAACTACGTCGTCGACGTGGCGCCCCGGGGCTGCACCGTCGAGCGGGCGGCCGACGGTGTCGCGTGCACCGCTCATGACTGCACCGCCGCCCACTGCGAAGCCGCCGCCTTCATTGGCGCCGACGGCGTCGCCACGGAGCCCGAGGGCCTGATCCTGGCCACGGATGAGCACGGCTGCCCCCGTTGCCGCAACTACAGAAACCAGACCCTTGAAGAAGTTTTCCAGTGCATGGCCATCACAGGCTCCTCCGGCTGCGGCATGGAGCAGCCCCTGGAGGCCATGCGCCAGGCGCTGCTCGTCGTCCCCGAGGGGAACGAGCGCTTCCTCCGGCCGGCGGCCGGGCTCGGGATCTTCCTGTTGATGGACAATGACGACTGCTCGGTGGCCGACACTGAAATGTTCAACCCCGAGGGCAACATCAACAGTGAACTGGGGACGCTCACCTCCTTCCGCTGCACCGAGTTCGGCATCGTGTGCGACCAGCCCTGGGAGCGCGTCCTGCCCACGGGTACGGCGACCTACACCAACTGCCGGCCCCGGGGGGCCGGGGACCCCGACAACCTGCTCTTCCCGATCAGCGGGTACGTCGATGATGTCCGGGACCTGAAGCCCTCCGGCCTGCTCTCC
>PHBF01000240.1 GCA_002841905.1 Deltaproteobacteria bacterium HGW-Deltaproteobacteria-17 | reverse complement strand
GGGAAGACGGGCGGGCCCAGATGAACTCGTTCTTGTAGTCTTCGCCACGGGTGCCGCAGTCGTCGAAGACGGCAGCCTGGTAGTGCGAGGCCTGCGAGAGGATCTCGTCGAACTTCGGCAGCAGGACCTTTCCCTGCTCGTTGGACACGCCCAGCTCTTCGCGAACCCCAAAGTGGGGATACGCGCGGCTGAGGACCGCGAGGGGGCCGATGGTCCGGGTGCAGGCCTTGACCGAGTCGCGGTAGATGTCGATCTGCGTTCCGGAATGAGGGCTCTTTGCGGTGGTGGCGCGGGAGATGGCCACCACGTCCCGGTGGTGCTCGAGGGCCGGTTTGGCGAGCGTGGCCTCGTCGGGTGTCCAGTCCTCCCCCGAAAGCCGGATGAACAGGTGCTGGTACTCATTGCCGAAGAAGAAGACCAGGGGACCGGGGGTCGGCTTGATCACGGCCGGACCGACGACGGGCCTGGGCAGTTTGGGCTCGGTCGAGGCGGGGGTCGTTTTCGAGCAGGAAATGGGGAGTGCAAAGAAAAGAGGCATGAAAAGGATGCCCGGAATTTTCATGAAGTGCTCCGGCACGGTTTCCCGTCGGGTGAGGACCGCCTCGATGGCGAATCAGGTTCGGAAAATCCTGCCAGACCCGCTTATACCACAATTATTTCGACGAATGACTGATTTTTTCCAGGGTCGGGCGACGGGGCGAAAAGGCCTTCTAGAAGAGGTTCGGCATGGATTCGGAGGTGGAGAACTCGAGGAGATCGACGTTCACCGCCCGGCTGTCGGCCTTGCCGCGATACTCGATGACATGGAAGCCCGGGGTCAGCCGATCAGGCAGCGCCCAGGGCCATTTGCGTGACATGAACGGGTCCTCGGCTGGGGAGAAGGCCTCGTACACATACAGCAACATGTACCGCGACACGGCCAGGGCCTGGGTATTCAGGCAGGCCTCGGACTTGTCCCGGAGGCCGGAGAAGGTGCAGCCACGTGCGGCACCGGAGACCAGCACCAGCACGGCCAGCGCATAGCGTGCCCTGGCTTCGGTTGCGGTCCACTTCGCGTCGGAGCACATGTCCCCACCGAAGCCGGCGCACAGCCCGGAAAACACATGCCGGTCCTCAGGTGGCGGCGCCAGATCGAAGGTGAAGCCGTCAGCATCGGACTGAAGCGGCTGAAGTTCGAAGACCGGACGATCCGGGAAGGCCTTGGCCATCGCCCCCGCATCCTCGAACAGGATCGAGCTCCAGCGCACGCCCACCATCGTGCCCTCGGGCAAAGGGACGTCACTGCGGGCATGAAAGGACTGGGACTTTGTGCGTGGCGCGTCCGGGAGCGGTTCTGGCCTGGCAGGAGGCTGGGACCGGCAGGACACGGCGCCTGAGATGATCAGGAAGACCGGCATCAGGCAGGTGCCGAGACGGGAGAACGTGGAGCGTGGAGGATCTGAACGGCGCATGAATGACATTCCTTCCATCCGGAGTATCCATTCCGACGGGGGGATCTGTCAAGGCGGTGGCCGGACCTGGCAGCGCTGGCAGGACATCCCGCAGGACATCCCGCATTGACATCCTGATCGGCACCGGGGATACTGCCCATTCCACGCCGTGCGGGTCCACGCCCGCTGAGCCGGGTGGGCCGACCCCGCGGAGTCGCAGCGATGAGCCAGTTGAAAACCTCAGCCCCCTTCGAAGGAAACGACCGTTTCCAGGTGCTCTCGGAGCTGGGACGGGGGGGCATGGGGGTGGTCTACGCGGTCTGGGACGGCGCGAGACAGGCCAAGGTCGCCCTCAAGACCCTCAACGAGGGGAGTCCTGCGGAGCTTTTGCGCCTGAAGTCGGAGTTCCGTGCGCTCCAGGAGCTGGAGCACCCCAACCTCATCTCCCTGGGGGAGCTCTTCGAGGAGCAGGGGCGGTGGTTCTTCACCATGGAGCTGCTCGAAGGGCAGGACTTCGTCTCCTACGTCCGTCGTCCCTCCATGGAGGGCCCGTCGTCGGGCGGGGACGGTGACGCCTCGTTCGGAGACTCGGTGACGATCCGCTGGGACTTCGACGAAGCGCGGTTGCGCGCGTGCCTGGTCCAGTTGGGGCGTGGACTGCAGGCGTTGCACGCCACCGGCCGCGTGCATCGGGACATCAAGCCCGCCAATGTCCTGGTCCAGGAGGACGGGCGCGTGGTGCTGCTGGACTTCGGGCTGGTCACCCAGAGCGACCCGGGGCAGAACTCCGAGGGTCAGTACTATCCCGTGGGGACGGCCAGGTACATGGCACCCGAGCAGGCCGCCTCCCTCCGGGTGGGGCCCGAGGCGGACTGGTACAGCGTCGGGGTGCTGCTGTTCGAGGCCCTGACCGGGACCGTCCCCTTCTCCGGGACCTACAGCCAGGTGCTGATGGCCAAGCATGACAGTCTGGCCGCCGAACCCGTCAGCCTCAATCCGGCGGTCCCCGAGGATCTGAACCGGCTCTGCGTGGCGCTGCTGCAGCATGATCCCGCCCGACGCCCCCGGGCCGAGGAGGTGCTCCAGTTGCTGACGCGCCGCAGACGCATCACGGAGGTGCTCCCCCCCACCTCGGGGACCCGGATGCCGGTGTTCGTCGGACGCAGGACGGAGATGGACCAGCTGCTGGAAGCCTTCCGGGACTCCCAGGAGAAGGGCCTGGTGATGCAGTTGGTTCATGGCGCCTCCGGTCTGGGCAAGAGCGCGCTTCTGCGGGCCGCCGGGCGGGAGATCCTCGGCCTGGAGCCCCGGGCCATCATCCTGTGGGGGCGCTGCAACGAGCGGGAGCTGGTCTCGTACAAGGCCTTCGACAGCGTGGTCGACGCCCTGAGCCGGAACCTGGTCAAGTTGTCGGAAAAGGAGATCATGCAGTTGATGCCGCGGAACGTGGACTTCCTGGTCCGCGTGTTCCCGGTGCTCTCCTTCCTGCGCGAGGTGGACGGCTCGGTGGTCCCCCGCGGCCGCCCGGTGACGGATCTGCAGGAGGTCCGCCAGCTGGCCTTCCAGGCCCTGCGGGAGGTGCTGACACGGTTGTCGGACCGCCGTCCGGTGGTCATCTTCCTCGATGACATCCAGTGGGCCGACGAGGACAGCCTCAAGTTGATGCGCTCGCTGATCCAGCCGCCCGATCCGCCCCAGTTGCTGATGGTCTTCTCCATGCGGACGCGCACCGACGAGGCCAAGGCTGCGACCATGGTGTCCTCGTTCGAGGCCCTGTTTCCGTCGCCGCCGCGGAACCTGCGCCTGATGCCGCTGTCGATGGAGGCGGCGGGGGAGCTGGTGCAGGAGCTGCTGTCCACCAACCCCGAGCTGCAGGACATGGATCGCCGGCTCGCCGCCACCATCGCCCGGGAGGCGGGCGGCCATCCGCTCTACATCCACGAACTGATGCACCACCTCCAGCTCTGCGGGGCCGAGGGCATCCACGATCTGCGGCTCGACGACGTGCTGTGGGACCGCATCCACACCCTCGACGACGGGTTTCGCCGCCTGGTCGAGCTGGTGTCGGTCTCCTTCGGTCCGCTGCGTCAGGATCTCGCCGCGCAGGTGCTGGGCTGCCGGCCGGCCGAGGTGTTCAGGACCGCCGCGCGGCTGCGGATCCTGCACCTGGTGCGCACCTCCGGCCCGGGCGCCGAGGACATCGTGGAGCCTTACCACGACCGCGTGCGCGACGCCGTGCTGGCCCGCATGGAGCCTGCGGTGGCGTCGGCCTGGCACGAGGCGGTGGTCCGGGTGCTGCGCACCTCGCGCAACGTGGAGCCCGAGCGCATGGCAGCCCACCTGGAGTGCGTCGGGGAAGGCGAGCAGGCCGCCAAGCATCTGATCGAGGCGGCCGATCTGGCCACCGCCGCGCTGGCCTTCGACCGCGCCGCCGGGCTCTATGAACGCGCCCTGCGCCTGAGAAAGGCCGACGGAGAGGAGCACGATCCGGAGCGCCGGCGGGAGTTGATGGTCAAATGGGGGAGGTCCCTGGCCAACGCCGGTCGTGGCCACCAGGCCGCCCAGTCCCTGCTGCAGGCCATCTCCGGGGCCCGCAGCGCCGAGGCGCTGGCCCTGAAGCGGATGGCGGCCGAGCAGCTGCTGCTCTCGGGCTATCTGGACGAGGGCTTCGAGGTCACCCGCCAGGTGCTGAAGTCCCTGGGTGTCCGCATGCCCAGGACCTCCTGGGGCGCGCTCATGTCCCTGCTGTGGCACCGGCTCCGGGTCCGCCTGCGCGGCACGGGCTACCGCGAGCGCGACGAGACCGAGATCCCGCCGGTCCAGCTGGTCAACGTGGACATCCTCTTCTCGATCTCCCGAGGGCTGGCGCTGACGGACCACATCCGCGGGGCGGACTTCAACACGCGCTTCCTGCTGGCCTCGCTGCGGCTGGGGGAGCCGCGGCGCATCCTCAGCGCGCTGACGATGGAGGCCAACTACGCCGCCTCGAGCGGGCCCTCGTCCTCCCACATCCGTCGCACGCTGGAGTCCTGCGAGAGGCTCCAGAAGCGGCTCAACGACGCCCTGGCCGAGATCTACATGGAGTCGGCCCGGTGCTATGTCAGCTTCATGAGCGGCCAGTGGGGCGTGTCCCTGCGCAGCGCCGAGACGTCGTTCCGCCTGTGGTCCGACTACGGCGGCACCTCATGGGAGCGCGGCATGATGAACATCCAGATCAACTGGTCCCTGTTCTACCTCGGCGAGCTCGCCGAGATGACCCGGCGCATGCCCTCCCTGCTGCAGAGCGCCCAGGACCGCGGCGACCTGCTGTCGGTCTCGGGGATGGTCCTCGGGCTCAACAACATCATGATCCTCAACCAGGGCGGCCCCGGGGAGGCCCTGCGCGAGGTCGACGACATGATCGGCCGGTGGTCGGTCAACGGGTATCATCTGCAGCACTACATGGCCCTGCTGGCCAGGGTGCACGTGCGGCTCTTTTCGGGCGAGGGGGCGGACGCCTGCGATCTGATCCAACTCGACTGGAAGCGGCTCAAGCGCTCCCTGCTGCTGTACCTGCCCTCCGTGCGCAACGAGATCCTCTTCCTGCGGGGGCGCGCGACCCTGCTGCATTCCCTGAAGGCCGCGGCGGGGCAGCGCCGGGACCTGCACAGGCAGGCGCGCAAGGACATCTCCGCACTCCTGAAGGGACCCCTTCCCTGGGTGCAGGCCGTGGGGACGCTGCTCGACGCCGCCTGGTCGGCCCAGCTGGGCGACGAGGAGACCGCCCGCGTGCGGCTGCAGTCG
>PHBF01000239.1:5229-5997 GCA_002841905.1 Deltaproteobacteria bacterium HGW-Deltaproteobacteria-17 | reverse complement strand
CCGGTTCCAGAGCGTTGATGCAGGCCACCGCCACAGCGCTCTCGAGGGCGACCGGACTGCCCAGCATCGCGATCAGGTCCCCGGCCGGACGCCCCGCCATGAGTGCCTCGGCATGGTCGCGACCTTCACTCGTGGGCGAGCGGTCGAAGTGCATCGCCAGACCCAGCCGGCCGTCGGAAAGCACCACCGCCGCGGTGTGGTCCCCAAACCGGACCTGCTCCACGCGGACCTCGCCGGCGAAGGCCAGGGCGAGCTTCATCAGTCGGGAAAAGAGCGGGCTGGAATAGGACATGGATTGAGTTCGATATAAATATTCAGTAATATCGCTTTCGCGTTCGACGGTGCAGATCCCGCGCCGCCGACAACCGGCCACGGAGTGTGGATCCTTTGCTGTTCGATGTCAACCCGGCCCGGCTCATGATGATGGCCTCTTGCCTCCTGACTACGGTCGTCTGCGCGTGTCCGGCGCGGGCGACCCCCACAAGCGACAAGGAGGGCGATCCCGCTGGCCCCACGGAGGACGAGGTCATCGTCCGCTCCACGACGATCAAGCCGCCGGGCACGACCGCGCGCATCCCACGGCGCGAGATGATCGAGCGCGGCGCCGTGAACATCGGCGAGGTGTTGGAGACAGAGCTGGGCGCCGAGATCCATATCGGCCCCAAGGACGGCGCCACCCTCCAGCTCGGCGGCTTCGACGAGAAGAGCACCCAGGTGACCATCGAGGGCATCCCGATCCTGGAGAGCTACAGCGGCTTCATCGACCTG
>PHBF01000239.1:0-5214 GCA_002841905.1 Deltaproteobacteria bacterium HGW-Deltaproteobacteria-17 | reverse complement strand
ATCGACCTGTCGCTGTTCCCGGTCGGCCTGTTCTCCTCGATCGAGCTCGAACGGGGGATCGTGAGCGTGACCGCCGGCACCAATACCCAGGGCGGCGTGCTCACGCTGCGCCTGGGCGGCGGCTGTCCGACCCCACGTCTGGAGGCCTTCCTGCTCACGGGCAAGCCCCACCACGACCGGCCCCTGGACTGGCGTGGCGCCGTCTCGGGCTGCGCCTCGCGGGGACGATGGACGTTCCTGGGCGCCGCGGACTGGCTCGTGTCGGACGGCTACGTGGTCTCGGGCGATCTCATCCAGACCCGCGAGAACGCGAGCTTTCATGAGGACGGCGGGCTGCGCGAGGGCAGCGACCAGGAGAAACGGGCCGTCACCGCCGTCACCCGCTACGAACCCACGCCGGCCTGGAAGGTCACCGGGCTGTTCACGTTCATGCAGGCGCCGCGATCGGTCCCGGTCCATACACGCTCGGGCTTCAAGCGGTACTGGACCCTGACCTTCTACGACTCGTTCATCCTGGGGCTCTCCGCCCGCTGGCAGCCAGCCACCTCCGGGGCAGCCCGCGGCGCCCAGGTGGTCTTCTTCTGGCACCACCACAAGGACCAGCTCGACGACTGGGAGGACCTGACCCACACCCGGCTCACCACGAACCCGGCCGCCTTCTTCCAGTCCTCGACCTATGTCAACGACTCGCTGGGCGGCTTCATGGAGGCGGGTTTCTCGTTCATGAAGCGACAGAATCTGACACTTGGGATGCGCTACCAGCTCCAGCTCCACGCCGCCAGCGAGAAGCCCGTGCCCGATCCCGGCGAGGCTTCGGACTGGGAGGCCTACAATGAGATGTCGGATCATCTCACCACGCTCTCGGCCGAGAACCTGCTCCGCCTGGGCGACTGGCGCCTGGTCCAGGGCCTCTCGGGGTCGGTGATGCAGCTGGTCTCCCGCCGGATCCGGGACACCGACTACGCCGTCGACGAGAGCCCCATGCCCGGAGTCGAGGCCAGGCTGGTGGCCGAGCGCCGCCTGTCCCGCGATTGGAAGCTCTCCCTGGGCGTGGGCCACAAGATCCGCTTCCCGGTCTTCAAGGAACTGTTCTCCAACCGCGTCGGCGGAAACCCCGACCTGCAGCCGGAGAAGGCGCTCATGGCCGAGGCGGGCTTCGAGGCGAGGCACTTTTTCCACCCCACGCTGAAGGCCTCCTCGCGGCTGTTCTACAACCGCGTCAACGGTCTGATCGACCGCTGGGGCGACGTCTACGAGAACCTGGGCGACGCGACGCTGGCCGGCACCGAGACCGAGCTGGGCTGGCGGCCCGATCCAGCGGCCTCCGCCTTTCTCCGCTACCGCTACCTGCATGCACGGGATCTGGAGCATGACCGGCCCCTGGTCAACCGCACGCCGCACAAGCTCACGACCGGACTGCGCCTGCGCCTGCCGGGCGGGTTTTCCGGAGGCCTGGAGGTGGACTACCGCTCCCGCAAGCTCGTGGAATATTACGATCTCGACGACGGCCAGTATCATCTCGCGGACTCCGACGGCCGCTGGCTGGTCCACGCGAGGATCCGCTACGATCTGAAGCTCGGCGCCGGCCCGGACGCCTGGCTCATGCTGTCGGGCCGCAACCTGCTGGATGCGCACTATGAGGAGGGCAGCTTCGAGCCCCGTCCGGGCCGCGAGCTCTGGCTGACGCTCGGTGCCTCGCTTTGAGGCGGCGACCGGCGCCTCGCTTTTTCGTTGATTTCATTCGCGGAGGCCCGTGATGATCCGGCGTCCGCGTCATTTTCCTCACCCTGCGTGAGAAGGAGACACCCGATGAAGAACCTGCTGATCTCCCTGTTCGCCCTGACCCTGGCCGTGCTCCTGCCCGCCTGCGACGACGGCGAAAAGACCGCGAACAACAACACCAACAACGCCAACAACCACACGTACACCTTCATGACCGGCGACGTCGCCGACTGCGAGTTCGACGTGCTGACGTTCCAGACCGCCGACGGCACCCCCGTCGAGGTGTCCATCAACGGTCTGCCGGTCGAGGACCTCGACGGCGTGAACAAGCTCTCCCTCGAGGAGTTCGAGGTCGTGGCCCGCCGTGGTGTGCGCATGTCCGAGATCTTCACCCGCGCGGGCATCACCATGGACGACAGCACGCCGGTGAACTGCATCGCCCGGGACGGCTACGATGTCCTGCGGTCCCGGCTCGGCGGCGACACCGCAGCGCTCCCCACGTTCGCCTTCATGCGCGATCACGGCTACATCTACGTCGGCGGCGCCGGTGACAAGGACCCGCTGTTTCCGGAGATGGAGGGACGCACGCTGATGGTCGACTACGACCTGACCGAGGACGTCGAGGTGCCGGAGAGCATGGGGGCCGGAATCCTCGCGATGAACATGTACCGGTACAAGATGGTGGAGAAGGTCGATGCCGAGCAGCGCGGCCTCTTCGAACTCAACCCGGTGGTCGAATGAACCCGGAGATCCGCGCATCCGCGGTGTCCTGCAGCTCATGAATCAATTGAATGTAGCCTTCCACGAACCCGCGACCGAACGGGGTGAGCACGGCCCCCCCGTGGGCACGGCCGCCCCGGGTGCGCACCACCACGGGCTGGCCGAGCTGGTTTTCGAGCTGCTGGATCATGCGCAGCGCCTTGGGATAGGACATCTCCATGTCCAGCGCGGCCTGACGTACGGAGGCCAACGCGTCGATGCGCTGCAGCAGCCACAGCGTGCCCACGCCCATGAACGGGCGCCCGGCGGGGTCATACAGCAGCAGCCGGATTTCACAACGCATGGAGACTCCTGGAGGCACGGTCGATGAGCACCCATTCCTGCGCGGGCCTGATCCTGGTGACCGGCTCACCGGCCGCCGGCAAGAGCCGGCTGCTGGCGGAATGGACGGCCCGCCTGCGACGGCGTTGGCAGGTCTGCGGCATCGAGACCGCGCCCGACACCTCCCGCCGGCAGGGCTCCCGTGCCGCCGCGCCAGCCTACCACATCCGGATCATCGGTTCCAGCCAGGTCTGGCCCTGGGCGGTCCGCGTCGAGGGGACCGACGCGCGGGAATACCCCGAGGCCACGCGGCGCGCCGTGCTCGAGCGGGTGCGGCCGGCCCTGCCGGTCTCCGATGTCTGCGTGTTCGAGGACCTCGGCCCCCAGGAGATCGCCGGACAGGGCTTCGCCACGCTCGTCGACGAGGCGCTGGCCGTCGGACACCTGTGGGTGCTGGCCTCGGCCAAGCGGTCCACCATCGACGACCTTCGGCGTCGGTTCCCCGTCGGGGGCACGATCGTGCTGGACCTGGACGAGCACCCGGATCCCGAGGAGGTTTTCGCTTTCCTGGAGCGGGAGCTGGACACGCGGCTGGCCTCCCGCATCGGCGCCTGTTCGGGCCTGGGCGGCCTGGTGGAGGTCGGGCTGGGATCGTTCCTGCACAGTTTCCGCGTGCCCCTCAAGGGACACGCGCTGGCGTACATCCAGACGCTCCTGCTGACCACCTTCGGGCGCAGCCTTCGGGGCCGCGGTCTCTTCCGCATCTCGTTGCTGATGGCGATGCTCAAGGCGTTCTCCCCCGCGGGCAGGACCATCCGTCCCATGTTCTACATCTTCATGCAGGGGGCCAGCTTCGCTTTGCCCGTCCAACTGCTGGGCTGGCACCTGTTCTCGGTGATCCTCGGGGCGATCATCCTCAACGGCTTCACGCTGTTTTTGTCCCTGATCGTCAATTATGTCATGTTCGGCAAGAGCATCCTCGCAGCCCTGGGCAACCTGGTGGGCACCGTGACGGGCCTGTTCGGGCTCGAACTGGACTCCTGGCTCGCCGGTCTGGGCTTCCTGTTCCTGCTCAAGGCGGTGATCGCGGTGGGGGTGGCCGTCGCCGGCTATTATTTCCATCTCACACCGCGCCTGTTCCGCCTGGGACGGAGGGCCGGCGCCTTCCTGCGTCCAAGGAACGTCCCCAAGGGCCCCCAGACCCTCGGGCAGTCCGCCCTCGGCGCGCTCCGTGACGTGCTCCGGCCCACCTTCCTGCTGGCGTTCCTTTTGTCGATCCTGATGATCCTGTTCTTCGCCAGGCTCACCTCCGGGGAACTGATCTTCCTCCTCATCCGCGGCCTGTGCATCGCGTTCGCGGGCTTCTGGCTCTTCCGCCGCATCAACGTGCAGAAGGTCGGGGACTCCCTGCGACGGCGCTTCTCAGGCTCGATGGCCGTCTCCATGACCGAGGCCCTCCGCGTGCTGCAGGAAGAAGAGCCGCCCGAAAAGGGCGGCCCGACGGAGATCACCCGGTGACCGGAAGCATCCGGCGTGATGGGCACCCGGCCAGGCAAACGTGACTGAGACGGGAAAACGACCATCGTGCCGTCTGGGGCCTGCGGGAGCACCGCACCTGAGTTTCCTGGCTGCCTTGAACCGGCCGGAGCCTGCACATGCCAGGCTTGAACCGGGCTACGGGGTGCAGGTGAAGCCGGAATCCTCGACGTGGGAGCAGTTGTGGACGTTCCATCCACCGAAGGTGCAGGCTGAAAGGCCCGCCTCGGCGCCGGTGCAGGTGACGTCGTCCATGGAGATCGGATCCTCGCCGCCGGTGACGTTGAGGTCGAAGGTGCCGGTGGTGTTGTAGTTCAACTGACGGCAGGCGACGTTGATGAAGTTGGTCTGCGTGGTGCCGGCGCTCTCGAGGTTGTCGTCGCAGACCGTGCCCCAGAGGTTGTTGTGCAGGATCTCCACGCGGCCGTGGTTGCGCGTCGTGCCATCGACCAGGCGGATGTCGCCGGCGACGTAGATGCTGCAGGACAGGCCCACCGCCTCGGAGGCCGAGCAGTCCTCGGAGCCCCAGGCGTTCTTGGGGCAGTTGACGATCCGCTTCTCGGTGCCGGCGCACTGGACGTTATCCATCACGAAGGTGTCCGAAGGGGCCGGATAGACACCGTAGCCGAGGTTCGTCCCGCGCTTGTAGCCCATCTGCTGACAGGCGGTGTCCGGATTGTATTTGCTGTAGGGCGAAGTGAGCCAGTAATCGTCGCAGACCTCGCCCCAGGCGCTGTTGTGGTAGATCTGCATGCGCCCCTCCATGCCGTGGGGGCCGCCCACCAGGCGGACATCGCCCTCGGCGGCGACGCAGCGGATGCCCAGTGTCTCGCTGGAGCCGCAGTTGTGCTGCCGCCATCCGAGGAACGGGCATTGGGCCAGGGTCTCCTCGGTGCCGGTGCACATCACGTCGTC
>PHBF01000005.1 GCA_002841905.1 Deltaproteobacteria bacterium HGW-Deltaproteobacteria-17 | reverse complement strand
ACACGGTCTCTACGCCCCGGGACGGGAAAGTATTCACCGGACCTCCGGGGGCGCTCCGTGCGCGGGCCAAGTTAGCACGCCGGGGACCCCGGGAGCAACCCGATCCGGGAGGCGGGTGATTTTTCGCGTGCATCTGCGCGGTTTCGAAGTATTCTTGCGACGCAGAGAGGGGCCCGTTGCCGGGTTCCGGGAGAGTTCTGGTGATGAAGCGCGCCGTGATTGGCTGGATCCTGCCCCTGGTCTTGATGTTCTCCGGATGTGATTCGGGGACGTCAAATATCAATAATGTAAATGATATTATCGACACAGATGATATAAATACTACGGATGATATTGATAATACGAATAATATCAATAATACGAACAATACAAATAATATTACTATCATCCCTGCGAACCAGAACAAGACCGAGGCGCAGGCCATGGCCCAGCTTTTTCCCGGGGCCACCATCGAAGTGGCCACCAGCGCCAGCGGCGACTATTACGTGGTGCGTGATTCCCAGTCCGCCATCATCGGCTACGGCTTGGCCAACGCCAACTGGGGCTTCAACGGCGAGGTGAGGACCCTGACGGGCATCTCGGCGGCCGGCGAGACCCTGGGTCTGGAGACGATCACCCAGCGCGAGAGCTGGTGGTATTATGTGCCCCTGTCGTTCTTCTCGCAGTTCAAGGGTATTCTGATGGACAACGTCACGCTGCTGCCGGGCTACGACAAGAACTGCTCCCCGCGCTGCACCAGCGTCTATGCCGCCATCGGCGTGGACGCCATCTCGGGGGCGACCTACACCTCGGACGCCATGATCAAGAACGTCATGGACGGCTTTCTCCACTGGGACGAGGTCCTCTCCGCGCAATAACCCCTCCCGGCGGGCACCCGTCCGCGGCCTCCGGTGACCCGGGGCACCCCCTTTCACAGAAAAAAATGCCGGCACGGGGTTGACATCCCGGATGGGGGATATATACCTTTGCTGACATATATCGCTTTTGGTATATGTAACCTGGAAAGGGTTGTATCATGTACACGACTCCGGACCTTCAACTCATCCCTGAGACCGCCGCGGTCTTCTCCAACGCGGCCCGGCTGGGGATCCTGGAGCGGTTGATGACCGGTCCCTGCATCGTCGGGGATCTGGTGCAGTCCACCGGCCTGGAGCAGGCGGTGATCTCCAAGCAGCTCGGTCTGCTGCGCAGCGCCGGCCTGCTGGTGTGCCAGGCCCAGGGCCGCTGCCGTGAGTACCGGCTGGCCCACCCGGAGGCGGTGGCGTCGGCCCTGTCGGCGCTGTCGATCCTGGGCGAGGCCGTCGCCTCGAACCTGCGTGACTGTCCGAAACGGACGGTCCGGAAGACCCGGACCGGCCAATCATCGAAGGAGGTGTTGCCATGATCCAGATCATCAAGAATTATTCCCAGCTCGTCACGGAGACGGATCATCTGAAAGGACCGCTGATCCTCGGCTTTTTCGGAGATTTTTCACAGGGCGCCAAAGACACCCTGCCGGCGTTCAAGGCCTTCTGTGAAAAGCATCCGCAGTGGCCGGCCTACCTGGTGGACGTCGGCAGGACCCGGGACGTCCACGGCCGCTTCGGGGTGGCCGAGGTGCCCGCGGTGCTCCTGGTGCGTCAGGGTCACGTCGAGAAGCGCGTGGTGGGGACGGCCACGGTCGCGACCTACGAGCACGCGCTGGCAGGTGGTCCGGCGGTCCCGCAGGCCGCATCGGCGTCCCCGTCGGCCTCGGCCACGGCCCGCCCGGCGCGCTCGGTGACGGTGTACACGACCCAGAGCTGCTCCTGGTGCGTGCGGGTGAAGAACTACCTGCGGCAGAACCACATCGCCTTCAAGGAGGTCGACGTGGGACGGGACCAGCGCGCGGCCATGGACCTGGTGCGGCGCACGGGCCAGCAGGGGGTGCCGCAACTGGACATCAACGGCACCTGGATCGTGGGCTTTGACAAGGCGAAGATCGACCGGCTGCTGGGCCTCTCCGGGGCCGCCTCGGCCATGAACTAGAACCCTGAAGGAAAAGGAGAAGAGACATGAAGATCACCCCGCTCAACGAGACCGTGCTGCTGCGACCCGTGCGGCAGGAACCCCCCGCGGGAGGTCTCCTGCTGCCGGAGTCCATGCTGGAGCTGCCCGACACCGGGGAGGTGGTGGCCATCTCGCCGCTGCTGACCGACCTCGACCTCGCACCCGGAGATCGAGTGATCTACAAAAAATACGCGGGCACCGAGATCGAATGGAACCAGGAAAAACTCCGCTTCGTCGCCGTGGGCGACCTGCAGGCCAAGTGGGTGCAGGCCGACGCGATCCCGGAAGCGTGAATCGAACCGTAATGAAAGGAAGTACGAACATGCTGCAAACCAAACTCACCCATATCGAATCGACCAAGCAATACCAGGAACTTTTGACCAGCGGCAAGAAGATCGCCGTGGTGTGCGGACGGATGGGACCGATGTGCATCCCGGTCTACGACGTCATGGACTCCCTGAAGACCAAGTATCCCGACGTGGAGTTCATGGACATGGAGTTCGACGCGCCTGTGGCCGCCGAGACGATCCGCCGTCTCCCCGAGACGCGCTCGTTCCAGGGCCTGCCGTTCACCGTGTACTTCCGCGACGGCAAGGTCGTGGCCGCCACCAGCAGCATCCAGAACAAGCAGCAGGTGAAGGAAATCCTGGATGCGAAACTGAAGTGACTGTATTGTTCCCCAAGGCGTCCCCGAAGGGCGCCGGGAGTGACGTTCCATGGAAACACATCGCTACGATGCCATCGTCCTGGGCGGAGGCCCCGCGGGGCTGACCGCCGCGATCTACCTGGCCCGCGCGCGGCTGTCGACCCTCGTGCTCGACACGGGCACCACCGGAGGCCAGATGAACCTCTCCCACGAGGTGGCCAACTACCCCGGCGTCCTGGCCACCTCCGGCGCGGAGCTGGGCCGGATCATGCGCGCCCAGGCCGAGAGCTTCGGCGCCCGCGTGATCTCGCAGGTGGAGCTCCTCGGCGTGACCCTGCAGGGTGAGCTCAAATCGGTGGAGGTCGAGGACGAGGGTCTGTTCACGGCGCCGGTGGTGATCCTGGCCCCCGGCGGGGCGCCCCGCGCGCTGGGTCTGGACTCGGAGCGCCGCTTCATCGGACGCGGCATCTCCTATTGCGCGACCTGCGACGGCGACTTCTTCGCCGGGCAGGACATCGCGGTGATCGGCGGCGGCAACTCCGCCCTCGAGGAGGCCGTCTCCCTGACGAAGTACGCCTCCTCGGTCACGATCCTCCATGAGTTCGACCACTTCCAGGCCCACCCGTGGGCCGTCGAGCAGGCCCGGGCCAATCCGAAGATCCGGTTCATGATGGAACAGATGGTCACGGAGTTCGAGGGGGACGAGCGGCTCGCCGCCGTCACGAGCCTCCACAAGCGCACCGGGAAGACGGTCCGCGTCCCGGTGACGGGCGCGTTCATCTTCATCGGCTATGTGCCGCGCACCCTGTTCCTGTCCGGGCAGGTGGAGCTCACCGAGCGAGGCGAGATCGTGACCGACGAACGGATGCGCACCAATATCCCCGGGGTCTATGCCGCAGGCGACGCCCGCGCCAAACTGTACCGTCAGATCACGACGGCGGTCTCCGACGGCACCGTCGCCGCGATCCATGCGGCCGAACAGGTGGAGGCCTGGAAGAAGAAGGCGTCCTGATCCGGCCCCGCGGGAGGCGGCCGGTCATCGTTCACTTTTCAAACAGCACAGGGATCTTGGGGCCGTCGACGACCTTGCCCTTGGTGTGGTACCAGGCGTTGCCCTGGAACTCCCAGGTGGCCTCCACGAGCGTGTCGTTGACGATGTTGTCGTTCTTCTCCATCCAGGAGACGCGCAGCCGGACGACGGCCTTTTTGGCGGTCTTGTCCGGCGTGATGCGGACGACCGAGATCGAGGAGAAGTTGATCTTGCGCTCGGCCACGTCGAGCTGGTCGAGGTAGGCGGAGCGGAACGCCGGGGGCACGTAGTCCTTGGAGATCTCGCCGTTGAACCACTTCAGTTGTTCATAAAACTGGATCACGGCAGGCTCCAGCGTCGCCAGCGTCTCCTTGTTCTTCATGGGCGTGCAGCCCACGCAGGAGAACAACGCGAGGAGGATCAGGGCGCGCGCCTTCATGGCACGAAGTCCGCGCAGGCGGTGGCGTCGCCGGTGACGTTCAGCTCCCAGGAGGGGTTGGTGATCCCGGCGCCCACCTGGATGTCCATGGTGCCGCAGTAGTTCACGACGCCCACGTCATCCTGGCCGGTCACGCGCAGGGTGTAGTCTCCGGTGGGGATGCCCTGCAGCGACTTGTCAGGGATGCACGCGCCGCTGTAATGGCCGACGCCCAGCACGGTCTCGTCGGCGTCGTAGATCTCCACGTTGACCGTGGCCACGGCCGGGTCCGCGGCGGCGCAGTTGGCGCCGTTCCACAGCAGTTTGTACCAGAGGGTGCCGTTGAAGGTCTCGAAGAACGACTCCAGATCAAAGTCGATCTCACGCACCTCCGGAGGATTGCCGTCGTTGTAGACACGGGTCTGCACGGTCTTGGACTGGGCCACGGGCTGGCGCGCCGAGTTCTGGAGCGTCACCTCGATGGTGTAGGGTCCCTGCGGGAAGGGGGTGCATTTGTCGTCGGAGACGGAATATTCCATGGCCGTGCAGAGGATCTCTCCGGTGTGCAGGTAGTTCTCCGGTCCCGTGATGGTGATCGCGGCATAGGTGGCGTTCACGTCCAGGCAGGTGTCGAAGGAGATGACGTTGCCCAGGAAGGTGCGGGTTCCATTGATGGTCCACAACGTGCGCATGCTCACCGGCGTGTAGGAGGATCCGCTGCCGCAGGGGGGCTTGTTGTTGTCGTCGCAGGAGAACGGGAGTAAAAGGCAGAGAGCAATAAAATATGGAGCGGTTGCGTTTTTCATGGAACTCCTGTGGCTCAGCAGGACCGCGTCATGCAGTCCGGGCGGAATGACACCCATTCCGCATTGAATTATCACACTTCTCCCAAGGGGGCAACCCGGCGGGCGGCCCTGGCCGGGATCCATCACTCGAACAGGTTGGACTCGTCGGTCGCCGGCCTGCCGCCGGTGGAGCGCAGTTTTTTCTCGAACTTTGTCCTGGCGCCGGCGCCGGGCCCGAACACGATCTCCCGCAGGCGCGCCAGCTCGGCGTCGGTGGCCCGGATCTTCTCGGCGCGCTCGAGATAGGCGCGGGCCTTCCGGCGATGGGCCAGCGCCTGTCCCAGATGGTTCTGCGCCAGGCTCAGGTGCAGGCGGGCCAGACCCAGGAGGCTGGTGAAGGCCTCCTCGTCGCCGAGCCTGGACACCAGGGTCCGGTGGGTGGTCAGGGCCTCCTCGTAGAGTCCGGCGCTCTCCTGCAACTGGGCCAGCGTCTGCAGGTCCGCGGTCGTGTCGCGCTTCTTGAGCAGGCGCATGTGGCGCCTGTGGGCGTCGACGGCCAGGGTGTAGGCCTGGTTCTTCGCGTGGATGTCCCGCAGCAGCCGCCAGGCATGGGTGAGGAAGGGGTTGGCCTCCAGGGCGCGTTCGAGATAGGCGCGGGCCTCGCGTTCCCGCTGGGCGTGGAAGTAGATGTTGCCCAGCAGCAGCAGCGCCTCCGGATCCCCGGGCTCGAGCCGCAGCGCGTTCTCCAGCTCGACGACCGCGTCGGGCCGGTTGCCCAGGCGCAGGTGGATCACCCCCCGCAGGTAATGCAGCAGGGCGATGTTGGTGTACTTCTGCATGATCTTCTCGAGCTCGTCGAGGGCGGCGGCGGGCTCCTCGGCCTTGAGCATGGTGCGCACCTTGGTCAGGTCGGGCACCAGCTCCGGCGGCAGCCGGCGGTTCCAGGCACGGGCCATGTCCACGAGGGCGCGCGCCGACGAGATCTCGGACACGGCGCCGGTCTCCACCAGGGGCTTGAGCGTGGGCACGACCGCGTCGAGCCGGCCCAGGCCGATGTAGCACCGCGCCAGGGCCAGGCGCACGGACTCGGTCCTGAGTTGGGCGTCCGGCAGCGCGGATTGCAGATGGACCAGCGCCTCCCCGAACTGCTCCTCGAGCAGCAGGATCAGGCCCAGGCGGAAGGCGGGCTCCCGGTCGGCCTGGCCGGGGGTGGCCAGGGGCTCCAGCAGCCGTCGGGCGGGTTCGGTGCGACCCTCGTGAAAATGCGTCATGGCCTGGGCGTACGGACCGAACGGCGACGGCAGCCTGGCCACCGACGTCGGCAGGGGACGACCGGACTTCGCGGCGCACATCGCGGAGAAGCGCAGCCACTCCCAGGCCGTGGCGCGGCGCCAGGCGGCGATCCCTTCGCCCGTGAGTTGTCCGATCCGGGCGCAGGCCTCTTTTTCCTTGTTCTGTGTCCAAAGATCCCGCGCCGCACGGAGGGTCTCCCGGGGCGAGGGGGCCTGACAGGCAGCAAACAGGCCGAGGACCATCAGAAAAAACGGGATCTGCAGGGGAATGTTCGGGCGCTTCATGTAAATCCGTTGCAACAGGAAACCAGCCGGAGGTGTGAATGAAACTTTACAGTTCCGGCACCCAAAGGTAACAAAAAGCAGGATCTTGTGGTATGGTAAAATGCCAAATCGGTGGAAATCGACCGGATCACGACCGATTTCCCTGGAATTTCGTTCTGGCATGCGAATTGCTCAATCTGGCCTTGTAGGCATTCGACACTTGGAGGTTGTGCCATGAGACATCAATTCCTGGTTTTTCTTTTCGGTTCCTTTCTTCTGTTCTCCCTGACGGGCTGTCCGGACCGCCACAATGACTGCAAATGCAGCTACTGCGACGACTCGGGCTGCTGGGCCTGCGACTGCGACTACTGCTGGCCGGTGGACAACGAGCCCTGCGCCGACGGGATCACCTGTGACGACGGCTACATGTGCACCGACTACGGCTGCGCGAGCCTGTGCAACCATGCCGCCGACTGCGGCGAAGGCGAGATCTGCCTCGAGGCCGGCTACTGCGGTCCCGAGGAGGCGCCCGACACCCGCTGCGCCACCGATGACGACTGCGGCAACGGCTTCATCTGCGAGCCCGACGCCAGCGGCGAACTGTTCTGCGTGCCCGGCTGCCAGAGCAACGACGAGTGCGACGAAGGCTTCGTGTGCACCTCCTGCGGACGCTGCGCCCCCGAGGACAACCCGGTGTGCGGCGACTCCAAGGTGTTCTGCTCCAACGACGAGGAGTGCGGCCTCAAGGTCTGCACGGCCGACAACAAGTGCGGCCTGACCTGCGACGAGCTGGAGCCGCTGTGCCCGACGGGCCAGATCTGCACCGCCGGCGAGTGCATCGACGACCCCGCCCCGGTCTCCCCCGAGTGCGTGTTCTCGAGCCACTGCGACGCGGGCCATGTCTGCATCAACGCCTACTGCCACGCCACCTGCTCCACCCATGAGGAGTGCGGGTACGGCGAGTTCTGCGACCTGGGCGTGTGCAAGGCCGACTACCGCCCCGAGTTCTAGTCCGAACCCCTCGTCCCCGACCCCTCATTCCCGAGTCATTTGTCAACGCATCGATCTTGCCCACGACGCGGGGGCGGTCCAAAGATCCGCTAGCCGCCCAGCAGGGTCTCGTGGAGGTCCAGGCCGAAGGCCCGCGGCGAGACGACGATGTTGGGCGGGCTCTGCACACGTTTGAAGAACGAGCGGGCGATGGCCTCCCGCACCTCCCTGGCGGCGGCCTCGAAGGTCTCCGGGGTCATCTTGTCGTAGACGGTCCGGCCCCGTGCATCGGGGATCCACAGGGACGGATCGAGCGCGCGCGCCTCGAACGCCGCCCGCAGCGCCGCAGGGGTCGCCCGGTGCTCGATCAACTCCACGCCCAGGGGCGCCTCGACATGGTAGTCGAACGGATCCCCCCGCCCCTCGAGCACGTTCTGGTTGTCGGACAGTTCCGCGCTGGGCACGACGGTGAAGACCTCCCCGGGCAGGACCTCGCCGTGGGGGTCGAGCTCGCGTCCGAGGGCGTACACCAGCAGTTTGTGTACATCACCCAGGGGCATCAGGGCCCCGATGAGATCTCCATAAAGCGTGGCATAACCGCGCTGGAACTCGGTCTTGTTGCCGTTGCCCACGACCATGGCACCCAGCTCCTGGGCGTAGGCCATCAGGACGTTGCCCCGCTCGCGGGCCTGGATGTTCTCGAGGGTGAGGGTCTTTGGCGGCTTGCCGAGGATCCCGGCGAACCGGGCGGTGTGGGCCGCCACCACGTCCTCGATGGGGTGGATCAGGTAGTTCACGCCGAGGTTGGCGGCGATGCGGCCGGCCAGATCGCGCGTGAGGGAGGAGTTGAAGCGCGTGGGCAGGTTCACACACGTGAGCCGGTCCGCGCCCAGGGCGCGCGTCACCAGGAGGGCGTCGACGGCCGAGTCGATACCGCCGGACAGCCCGATCACGGCGTCGCCGATCCCGCGGCTCTTCCGGAAGAATTCGCGGATGCCGTAGATCAGGGCCTCGGCGAGGAGGGCCTCGGGGCGGGCCTCCGGGGCCGGGAACGGGCCGCGGACCGGGTCCAGCGGGACGTCCCAGACCACCGGGACGCCGTCCCAGGGACGGGTCTGGACCAGCCCCGCCGCCGACATCGCGAAGCAGTGACCGTCGAAGAGCACCAGGTTCTTGCCGACGTCCTCGAGGCTGGTGGCGTTGACGTACACCAGTGGCACGCCGCACTCGGCCACGCGGGCCGCGGCCACGGTCCTCCGGAGGGAGGGCTTCCGGAGGTGGAACGGGGAGGCGTTGATCACGCACAGCAGCCGGGCCCCCATCTCCGTGAGCTGGCGGGCCGGATGCACGGCCTCACCGTCATCCCACAGGTCCTGGCAGATCAGCACGCCCAGGCGCAGGGTGCGGCCGCCGGAGAGCGGCACGTCCACCGGGGACAGGTGGTCGGCCGATCCGGCGTCGAAGTAGCGTGAATCCTCGAGGACCCCTTCGTTGGCCAGCAGCACCTTGTAGGCCCGGTGGATGACCCGGCCGCCGGCGAGCACGACCGCGCTGTTGTGCCGCGTCACCAGGGCGCCCTCTTCGTCGCGGCGTTCACAGGTGGCGCCGATCACGGCCGCGACGTGCACGCAGGCGGGAGCCAGGATCTCCTCGATGGCCCGCTCCTGCCGCCGCACCAGTTCGGGGTCCGTGTGGAGATCTCCGAGGCAGTAGCCGGTGAGGGCCGTCTCGGGGAAGATCACCAGATCACAGTTTTTCTCACGCGCGGCGAGAAGTTCTTCGACCATTCGCCGGGCGTTGCCCTCGACATCGGTCAGGTGCGGCGTGAAAGGACAGGCGAAAATCCGGACTCCGGACATGAAACGGTCCTCCTTCGGAGCCCATCTCTACCACGAATCGGGGAAAATGGGATCGGTCCGCTCAGCTTGCGCCCGGATCGGAAACGTGACAAAAACGCAGGAGGCCTGCCGGACAGGAACCTCCCTGACTGGCGGTGGAGTACCAAGGGATGCGTCTTCCATTTATTTGTCTGAGTTGTGTGTTCGTGTTGTCGAACCTGGCCTGCCGGGATCCCGCCCGGACCGCCCGGCCTCCGAAGCTCCCGACGCCGCCCGTGGGTCCCGCGCAGGCCCATGTCCCGATGCTCAACTTCGAGCGGTTCGGACTGCTGTTCGTGATCCCGACGGCCCGGCATTACTACGTCCAACTCTCCGAGAAGGTGCAGGAGGAGCCGCCCGAGGTCGCCAAGGACCTCCTGAGGCTCCAGCAGTTCGTGCCGCCGGTCGTGATGACCCATGCGCCCTCCCGGCCGCTGGTTCCCGAGGCCCGGGACCGCGCCTACGCCCTCATGCGGGACGCCGAGGCCGTGTGCCAGGGCCAGCTCGCCGAACCGGTGCAACTGGGACAGTTGATCCCCAACAGCGGGGAGTGGGACGGCTGGGAGGTCGATCCCTGGTCCGATCCCAAGCCCTCCCTGGCCGACGCGGAGAAGAAGATGCCCCTCTCGGAGCTCTGGTCGCAGTCAGGCGTGGTGACCGCCGGCGCCCTGATGAAGTGCGAACGCGTCCGAAAAAAGGAGAACCAGTTCCTGTGGGCCCGGCCGCTGCACCTGCCGCCGCCGCACCTGCTGCAGCGCAACCCCCAGGGGATGACCGACCAGTACGAGAGCCAGGCGAAGAAGAACCTTCTCGACGCCGGCTACTACAACAAGATCAAGGAATACGAGAACGACATCGGGGAGGAGGTCGAGGCGGACTACGTCGTCAACATCTTCACCGATGGTCAGACCACGTTCATCGAGGCCCGCGGGAGCATCGGGGAGACCGACTGCGGCGGAGGCGGCCAGGAGATGTGGATCCTGTGGAGGGTCACCGACGGTCAGTGGGAGGAGGTGGGCCGTGAGGACGGCCTGCGGACGGTCCTGCTGATCGGGGACTTCAACGCCGACGGCCTGATCGAGGTGGTCATCCGGGACGGAGGCTACGGCTCCGGTCTGACGCTCTACCAGATCGAAGGCCTCCACCTGAAGAAGGTCATGCGCGCCGAGTATCCCTCCCATGAAGGCGTCTGCTGATCGTTCATCCCTCGATGTAATTGTCAACAATATTTTCTACAATTCAATGACGCGCAGGGAGACCAGCATGGTCTCCTTGGGATCCTTGCCCAGCTCGTTGGGATAACCGAAGGGGGAGAGCTCCCAGGGGAGCGCGCGGGGGAGCACCGAGAACAAAAACCTGGCATGCACGTGCCCGGAGACCGCGTAGACGACCTTCGGATATTTGTAGATCAATTCACCGAGGCGGTCCGAGCCAACGTAGGGGAGGATGTCTTCATGGACGCTGGGGGCCAGCAGCTTCACGAAGGACGCCGTGTGCGTGATCACAAAGATGCGGTCGGCCCGGGCGGAGGCCTCCTCGAGCTGGGCCTCGAGGAGCTCGAGCTGCCACTGGAGCACGTCCCTGGGGGCCTCGAAGTGGGGCCACACGCAGCAGGTGGCGTCGGGGGTGGTCGTCTGGCCGCCGGGAAAGTCCTCGTACCAGCCGGTGACCCCCACGACGGCCACGGAGTCGAACCAGGCCGGGGTCAGTCCCAGGTACTCGGCGCCGGCGGTGGCCACCACCCGCGGCAGCACGGACTCGTACAACTGCCGGCTGTCGATCAGGCCGTTGGAGTCGGTCACCCACAGGTCATGGTTTCCGGGCAAAAACAGCACGCGGGGCACGATCTCGAGCAGCCGACGCAGGGTGGCCGCCAGCCGCGAGAACCCTGAGAACAGGTCGCCCCCGAGGATCAGGGCGTCCACGGGGACGTTGCGCAGACGCTCCTCCAGCACCGGGAGCAGGCCGGGGTTGTGATCGAAGTGGAGGTCGCTGATGAAAGCCAGTCGCACGTGTCGGGTTCCGGACTCCGGGCGTCCGCGGGGCGGAGAAAAATTCCCGGAGGGGGAGAATATAAACCAGGTGGTGTCGTACTCCTACCCGAAAATTCGGGGTCGAGGGTCCGCCGCCCGCCAGAACCACGGATTTTCGGAAAAAATTCCGGCGGAGGCACCCGATTTTGAAGAAAATGGATGCCAAATCCGGTGGTTTGTGCTACACAACACCATTGAACGATGGCGAGTCGCCATTTTCGGCAGGCGCCAACAACCATAGGAGGTTACACCATGAAACGTTTCACTTTACTCACCACACTTCTTGCGACTCTTGGCTTCTTCTCCGGCTGCAACTCTTCGGATTCCATCATCACCTGCGATCGTTACGACCAGTGGATGGCGTCCTGCAGCAACTGCTCCACCACCCTGTCCTGCGAGAACAACTATGACTCCCTGGCCCCGACGGTCCAGCTGGACCTCGATGACTGCGCCGACAACGTCCTGATGAACAACCTGGGCATCTGCGGCGACTGGACCGGCGACGTCCAGTACTGCGTCGACCTGGGCGCCGACTATCTCGGCATCGTCTGCGACGTCGGCCCGTACTGCGGTGACGGCACCTGCGACGCCGGCGAAGACGAAGTCAACTGCGCCGTGGACTGCGAAGTCGCCTCCTACTGCGGCGACGGCGTCTGCGACGCCAACGAAGACGAGGTCAACTGCGCGGCCGACTGCTACGTCTCCGTGTGTGACGACGGCGTCTGCGACCTCGACGAGGATCCCGTGGCCTGCCCGCAGGACTGCGCCTACATCGTGTGCGACGAGTATCAGGACTGGCTGGAAGGCTGCTTCACCGACTGCACCGCGCTGGACACCTGTGATGCCGAATACGGAGTGCTGGATGCGGCCGTGGCCCAGGACGTGTGGGACTGCTCCACGCTGCTGTCCGAAGCCGCCCTCGACGGCCTGTGCGCCGACAACATCGACGGCGTCTGCGACATCATGCTCGAAGACGAGCTGGGCTCCTTCGGTCAGTGCCTGATTCCGTAGTTCCTTCCCGCTGATCCCTTTTCCTTCCCTGAAAACCTGAAAACCTGAAAATCCGACAAGTCTGACGCGTCCGACAGGTCCGACCCGTCCGACAGGTCCGACGCATCCGAGCTTCTCCTGATCTTCAGTCTTTCTTCTTGAACAGGTTCAAGAAACTGCCGGTGGCGTGGGCGATGGGGTTGGCCGCGTGCCGGGCCCGCCGCTCGAGCATGCGCAGCTCGCGGGCGGCCTCGATGTGCTCGCTGTTGATCTCGACGGCCTTGTTGAAGTACTGGCGTGCCGAGGCGATCTGCTCCATGTCCAGGCAGACCTTGCCCAGATAAAAGTAGAAGTCGGCCTCCCGCGGTGTGAGCTGGATCGCCTTCTGCAGGGCGATCTTGACCTCCTCGCGCACGGCCTTGCGGTCGTTCTCCGGGTTGAGGAAACGCAGCCAGGCCCACATCGCGAGGTGGCTGCCGTCCTCGTTCTTCTTGCGTGCCTCGAGGAACATCTGTTCGGCCAGGCCGTATTCCTTGCGGCGGAAGTGGATGATCCCCTTCTGGTACAGGACCTCGGCCTCCAGCACCCGCCGGACCTCGGCCAGATCCTCCTTCGATTCGGCGGGCTTCCGGTACCTCTCGCGCTCGGCGTCGTCCTTGAGCAGGTTGTAGGCCTCGGTGAGCTTGGCGAACACGTCCTGGGCCTCGGCGACGAACTCCGAGAGTTCCTTGCGGGCCAGCGTGTCGGGGTGGAACTTGCGGGCCAGCTCGCGGAAGCGGGCGTCGATGTCCTCCACGGACGCGGTCAGCGGGAGACCGAGCCGGACGAAGGGGTTCTCGTCCTGGAGGGAGGCCGTCAGACGATGGAGCTCCGTGACGATCTCCGGCTCCGCGGCGTCAGGTGCCGGAGCGGCTGCCGGGGGCGCCTCGGGGGTGGGCGCCGGGCCGGGCGCCGGGACCTCGGCTTCCGCGGGCACGGACTGCAGCAGCCGGCACGAGGCCAGGGTGTACAGCAGCGAGAGGATGTCCTTGAACGAGAGCGCGCTGGCCCCGCGCAGCTGGGTGATCGTGCACGGCGCGGCCTTGAGCTGGCGCAGGATCTCCAGCTCAGGAGGCGTCAGATCGAAGTGATCCACGGCCGCGTCGAGCCGCGGGGACGTCGTGATGCGGCTGCGGGCCAGCTCCCGGGTCTCGTGCTCGAGGCGTGCCAGATCGTACCGCTCGCGCAGGCCGCGCCGGATCCACGGCAAGGGGTTGAGTCCGTCACCGGGGGGGATGCTCATCGTCTCGATCTGGAACTGCTCGATCCCGCTGGAGAACAGTTCGAGCAGGTGATCCCCCACGGTGCCGGCGGCCAGCGCCGGGTTCTGACACTCCGATCGGACCGGCAGGCCTTGCCGGAAATGCACGGTCAGGTCGCCGCGCGCGTCGGGTACCCGCAGAAAACCCTCGAAACGGGAGTCGAGAAGATGTATCAAGAGCAACGGTGGAGGCACTTGGGAGACGGGATACCAGGCCATGCGTGTTTCAACCTCAATGCCTGGAGTTTATGGAAAAAATCGATGAAGTCAATCATTCCACATGGTTCATCCCACAACGGAGAGCGCTGGCTCGTCCGGACCGAGGCAGGGGACCTGCTGGGGACCTCGATCCGGGTGGCCTCGGGCTTCGGCTCCCGCCTGCGGGGGCTGCTCGGCACTCGCGCCCTGCCCGAAGGTCATGGGTTGCTGCTGGTGCCCTGCCAGTCGATCCACATGTTCTTCATGTCGATCGCGCTGGACGTGGCCTTCCTCGACGACCGGGGGCGGGTGGTGGCGCTGTATGCCGGACTGAAGCCCTGGCGGCTCTCGCGGCTTCACCCGGAGGCCTTCGCCGCGCTGGAGCTGCCTGTGGGAACGCTGGAAAAATGTCAGGTGAAAACAGGGGATCGTCTGGTCTTCGCGTCGTCTACTACAGAATGACGCTGGTCCATCCGAAGGGATCTTCGCGCTTGCCATACTGGATGGCGAGCAGGTCGGCGTACATGCGGCGGGCGATCGGCCCGGACTGCCCGTCGGCCACCTGGTGCTCGGTGCCGCAGAAGGCGATGTGGGAGACCGGGGAGATGACCGCGGCGGTGCCTGTGCCGAACACCTCGGAGATGGTGCCCGAGACCGACCCGGAGATCACCTCGGCGATGGACACCGGGCGCTCCTCCACGGTGAGGCCCTGGTGCCGGGCCAGCGCGATCACGGAGTCGCGCGTGATGCCTGGCAGGATGCTGCCGTTGAGCGGGCTGGTGACCAGCTTGTCGCCGATCACGAAGAAGATGTTCATCGTGCCGACCTCCTCGACGTTGCGGCGCTCGAGGGCGTCGAGCCAAAGAACCTGGGCATAGCCGGCCTTCTTGGCCTCCCACTGGGACGCCAGCGACGCGGCGTAGTTGCCGGCGCACTTGGCCTCACCGGTGCCGCCGCGCACGGCGCGGAAGTATTTGTCGTTAACAAAAATCTTGACAGCATTCAGGTTGTCGTTGTCCTGCGGATAATATGAGGCGACGGGGCTGGCGATCATGAAAAAAAGATAGTTGTTGGCCGGCCGCACGCCCAGTGCGGCGTCGGTGGCGATCATCGTGGGGCGGATGTAGAGCGCGTAGCCGTGCTTGGGCGGGATCCACCGGCGATCGGCGCGGACCAGCTCGCAGAGGCCCTCGTAGGCGGTGTCGATGTCCAGTTCGGGCATGATCAGGCGCCGGGCGGACCGGTTCATGCGCACGAAGTTGTCGCGCGACCGGAAGCCGAGCACCTGGCCGTCCTGGCCGTGGTACACCTTCATGCCCTCGAAGATCTCCTGACCGTAATGCAGGCACATCGCGGCAGGATCCATGGTCAGGCTGTGGTAGGGCACCACGCGGGGATTCTTCCAGCCGTCCTCGTATTCCATCATGAACATGTGATCGGAAAAGAACTTGCCGAAACCGAGGGCCTGGGTCCACTCAGGGATGGGTTTTCTCTGGGACTCGGAGCACGGCGTTACTGAAATCGACATGATGATCACCTCCGGGTTGGGCGCCCCCTCCCGAGGGGCACGGGTTCCGGCACGCGTTATGGCATGTTTTGAAGCATTTGGGCAACTTGAAAAAGTATCGCAAACAATGTAAGTTCGCGCGGTCGTGATTTTTTCGCGCACCGCGGAAAAGATCGGCTCCTGAAAGGTCCTGTGAAGATGAGAGTATCCAAGCTGGTAGCCAGAACACTGCGGGAAGATCCCAAGGACGCCCCGCTCAGAAGTCACAACCTGCTGCTTCGCGGCGGTTACATCCTGCAGGTGTCCACCGGCATCTATACCCTGATGCCCCTGGCCAAGCGGATCACGACGAAGATCGAGCGGATCATCCGTGAGGAGATGAACCGCATCGACGGCCAGGAGATCACCATGCCGGTGGTCATGCCGCGGGAACTGTGGGAGGAGGCCGGCCGGTACGAGGGCGTCGGACCGGAGATGCTGCGCTTCCGCGACCGCAACGGCAACGACATGCTGCTGGGCATGACCCACGAGGAGCCCGTGGTCCAGGCGGCCCGTGCGCACATCACGTCCTACCGGCAGTTGCCGGTGATGATGTACCAGATCCAGACCAAGTTCCGGGACGAGGCGCGCTCCCGCGGCGGCCTGATCCGCGTGCGCGAGTTCACGATGAAGGACGCGTACTCCTTCCACACCACCTCCGAGGACATGGTCGAGTACTACAACCGCTGCCACGCCGCCTACGCCCGGATCTTCCGCCGTGCCGGCCTGAAGAACTTCATCGACGTCGAGAGCGACACGGGGATGATGGGGGGCGGCATGTCCCACGAGTTCATGTTCCTGACCGACGTCGGCGAGGACACGCTCTTTATCTGTGACAAGTGTCACTATCGCGCCAACCGCGAGGTCGCCCGCTTCGCCTTCGGGGCGGCGTCGGCCGACGCCGAGCGGCCGCTGGAGAAGGTGGCCACACCCGGCCACAAGACCATCGAGGAGGTCTCGACCTTCCTGGGCGTCACCGCCGCCGACACGGCCAAGGCCGTCCTGTATGTCCACAACAAGACGAACCTCGTGTTCGTGCTGATCCGCGGCGACTTCGAGGTCAACGAGACCAAGCTCGCCAAGATCCTGGGAAAGGGTGAGCTGCGCGCGGCCCAGGACGACGAGATCCGGGCCCTCGGCGCGGTGCCCGGCTACGCCAGCCCCGTGGGGCTCGACGTCTCCAGGTTCACCCTGCTGATCGACGAGACGATCCTGCGCTCGAAGAACCTGGTGACCGGGGCCAACGAGGAAGGCTTCCATGTGAAGAACTTCAACGCCGGCCGGGATCTCAAGGGCGGCAAGACGGTGGAGATCGCCACACCCCGCGAGGGTGACGCCTGCTGCGAGTGCGGCGCTCCGCTGCGGGTGTCCCGCGGCATCGAGATCGGCAACATCTTCCAGCTGGGAACAAAGTACTCCGCACCCATGCGCTGCGAATTCCTCGACGCCGACGGCAAGAGCCGCCCGATGATCATGGGCTGCTACGGCATCGGCGTGGGTCGCCTGCTGGCATCGGTCATTGAGGAACACAACGATGACTATGGCCCCATCTGGCCCATGTCCATCGCCCCCTACGAAGTGCACGTCTGCGTGCTCGATCCCGTCAAGGGTGGCGTCGGAGAGGTGGCCGCCAGGCTGGTGGGCGAGCTCGAGGCCGCCGGCGTCGAGGTGCTCGTGGACGACCGCAACGAGAAGGCCGGCGTCCAGTTCGCCGACGCGGACCTGTTCGGCGTGCCGCTGCGGCTGATCCTGTCACCGCGAAACCTCGCCCAGGGCATGGTGGAGTTCAAGCTCCGCGGACAGAAGGGGAGTGAGATGTGGCCTGTCGACGAGGTGCCAGCCCGTCTGTCCGAGGTGATCGCCCGTGAAAAAGCCTCATACCTGGATTAGACCGTTGACGCGCATCCTGCGCTTGTGGGGTGCCGCCACGGCCGTCGCGGCCACGGGGCTGATCGTCGCGACCTTCCTGTCCACGCCTCCCGTGATCGGGCAGACCCGGAAGAACCTGTCCTCCCGTCTTCGGGAGATGGGGTGGTCCGTCCGTGAGAAGGACATCATTGTGGCCGGTGGGCTCTCCGGTGACCTGAGGTGGACCTCCGCCCCCTGGCGTCCGGTCGTCTTCCTGGGGGCGGATCGCTTCAGCCGCCGCACCGACCTCTGGCTGGCCCGGGCAAGGCTGTCTCCGGGAGGCGTTCCCCTCGACATCAGGGAGGTCCGCAACCTCAGTTCCACCTACCTGCACAACGAGCGCGTCGCAGCCGTCTCCGCGGACTGGGTCTTCTGGCAGTCGCCGCACACGCGGGGGTTGTATCACCTGGTCTGGCTGAGGGACCCGGATCGCCGCTTCCGGCTGCAGGTCACGCCCGAGCCCGACAACGCCGTGCTCTTCTTCTCGGGAGCGCACGCCCACCTGGCCGGCGCCCTTCATGCGAGGCCGGTCTCGGTCCGGATCGATCTCGAAACGGGGGAGGTGGAGGCCCCGGAGACCCTCAAGGTGCTGTTCTTCGAGGAAAAACCCCTGCTTGCCGGGTCGGGCAAAGTCGGGTAGTTTCTTTTTCTGTCAGGAGTGAACCAGCATGAGTCCCGTCGAGATCGCCATCACTGCCGCCGCGTTTCTGACGTTCATCATGCTGGTGTTCATTTTCATGTTCTTCACGACCACAGGACTGGGGAAGCGCAAGGAGCGCGAGTTCTCCTTCCCGGGGACCCTGAAGCTCCACGAACTGTACGCCGAGGCCGGTGTGGCCTGCCCGGAGGCCTACGCGATCCCGGGCGTCAACGCCCTGCTCGAGCAGATCCGTCAGGCCATCGCCGACGGCTCCCTGCTGCGGGCCCGCGTCCTGGCCAACCTGGTCGGGGAGCTCAAGCAGGAGCCGGACTACTGTCCCCGCGAGCTCAGGCAGGTGCTGCTGCCCGATCTGCATCAACTCAAGGGACCCGTGGATGCGCAGATGATCTTCTCCCGGGTGGCCCACCCGGCCATGAAGCACCCGCTCACGCCTGTGCTGGCCACCCTCGCGGATCCGCTGCTGTCGGCCCAGTGCGCCCCTGCGGGCGCCTTCGACCTGCGCGGGGAGCACCGAGCCTCGAACCGCCGCCGCATGGAGCCGGTCCTGGGCATGGTGTATCAGTTGTCACACCTGCTGCTCCCCTTCGAGCCCGAGTTGTTCGCCGTCGATGAGGATCTGGACCTGATCCATGTGCATTCCCAGCAACTGGGCAACTGGATGCCCGCCCTGGTGGTGGGCCGGCGGTTCATGGAGCGCCCCGAGGAGCTCCAGTTGGTCCTGATCGCGCGCAAACTGGCGCTGTTTCGTCCGGAGTTCCGCATCCTGACCGTGTTCCCGACCGAGGAGTCCTTCATGGAGCTCGTCGACCTGCTCGGGCTGGTGCGGGCCGGTCGCGGGGAGCCGATCCGTGGTTGGAACCTGGTGCAGCCGGATTCCCGGGACCTGTGCCGCCAGGCCCTGGAGAAGCTCCCCGGGATCGACGCCGAGGCGCTGCAGCAATGGCGCAAGGGTGCCCTCCTCACCTGTGCGCGGCTGGCCCTCCTGGTGACCGGACAGTGGGCCCCGGTGAGGGCGATTCTGGCCGAGGAAAACGATCCCGGCGTCAGGGTGGATCTGATGTCCTACCTGTCGGGAGAGCATTTTCATGAGGCCCTCCTGCAGTTGCGGTCATGACGGGTCGCATTCCGGCGGGGGTCTCCTTCCTGTTCTTCCTGGCGCTGGGCCTCGCAGGTGGCCTCGTCTCCGTGTCAGCCGGATCCTTCGAACGATGGTTCGCCTCCGGCGTCGCCCTGGCCGGCGTCCTGACGCCCCTTCTCTACTTCTTTCTTCGCAAGTTCCGCCGGATCGAGTCTCCGGGCACGTCCATCGGATGGTTCATCGAGTATTTCTGGATGTCCACGCTGTTTTTGCCGTATTTCCTGCTGCTGGGCACCAGCGTGGCCCTGTGGCTCCTCCCCCAGTTGCGTGGCGCCGGCTCCTTCATTTTCCATGTCGGCGTCGGGATGTACCTGTTGTTCATGATGTCCAACGCCGTCTTTGTGTATTATGAACTACGCTCACTTACGCCGCTGCTGTTGAACCCGAGGGGGGACGCCGACCGGATCCGTGCGTTCCGCACGCTGCAGATGCTGCCCTACCGCCTGGTCCGCTGGCAGTTGGTCATGCTGTTGCTGTTGGGGATGGCCTTCCATTTCCTGTTGGACCGCCTGTTCCTGGTGCCCCGCGTGCCGCTGCTGTGGTTTGTGGTCCTCGTCTTCTTCTTCACCCTGGCAGGGTATCTGATCCAGGTGCCGTTTCTCCAGACCAGGGTGGCTCCCTCGATGCGGAGGCTCGTGGCCGAGCATCCGGTGGATTTTTCCCAGCTCCGGTCGCCCCTGAGCCTCAAGTTCAAGTTGAGGGTATGGTTCGGAGTGCTTGCTTTTTTGGCTATTGCGATCTCAGCCACCTGGAGCCTTCTGCAGCAATGGAACAACACCGCGGAGTTTGCCCTTCGCCTGTCCCGGGAGCGGGTCCGTACGCTGGTGGTCCTGCATCAGGAGCGCATGACGTGGGGTCCCCAGGGGGATCCGGTGACGTTGCTGCATTCCCTGCTCCTGGAGGCGGCCGAGAGCGACGACGGTCTGTATTACTGGCTCCCCCGCCAGGGCGGCATCCTGTGGGTCGGAGCCAACGCGCAGTCCGTGCGGTTGCCCGTCGAGCTTCGCTCGCGCCTGCGTTCCGATGAGCAGGGAGATCTCGAGTGGGTCGACCACGGCCTGTACGGCTATTTCAAGACCGTGTTCTGGAAACAGCAGAAGCTCGGGACGCTGGCGGTGCTGTATCCCCAGGATCCGGGCTGGGCCCAGCTCGGGTCCCGCTCGAAGATCCTCCGGATCATCGTGTTCTTCATCATGCTGTTTCTGCTCGCGTTCGGAGGGGTGACCCACTTCGTCCATGATCTTGTGACGCCGCTGTCGGAGCTGGAAGGGCAGTTCCATGCCATCACCGCCGGCAAGATGCGGGATCCGGTGCTGCCTCACGGCGAGGTCGACGAGCTCGGGCGGCTCTCGTTCGCGTTCGAGAGGATGCGGGGCACGATCGTCGAGAAGATCGCCACGATCGAGGCCCTGAATGTGGGTCTCGAGCACAAGGTGGAGGAGCGCACCGCGGATCTGGCGCTGGCCAACACCCAACTGAAGACCGCGCTCGAGGACCTGCAGGCGGCCCAGGAGCAGCTCGTGATCACCGGTCGGCTCGCGGCCGTCGGGCGTCTGCTCGCAGGCATCGCCCATGAGATCAACAACCCCGTCAACGCCATCTCCAACGTGCTGCCCCCGCTGGACGAGGCGCTGCGGCAGTTGTCGGGGAATCCGGGGTTCGATCCGCAGCTCGGCGGGGATCTGATCGCCATGACCCGGATCATCGAGCGCGGGACCCAGCGCATCCAGAAGATCGTGGAGCGCGTGACCGGCACGCTGTCGATGGATGCGTCCCCGGCGGTTCCCGTGAACCTCTTCACCGCGATCCGCAACAGCCTGGACCTGTTGCAGGCGCCCCTCCAGGACGTCGAGGTGAGCCTGGAAGTGCCTCCAGCGCTGGAGGTGATGGGACAGGCGACCCCCCTGGAGCAGGTGTTCACCAACCTCTTCGTCAACGCCGCGCACGCACTGTCCGGTCGCGAGGTCCGCAGGCTGATCGTGAAGGCCACCCCGCGGGTCGGCCGGGTGATCGTGGAGGTCGAGGACACCGGCTGGGGCATGTCCGAGGCCGTGCGCCAGAAGATCTTCGATCCCTTCTTCACCACCAAGGACGTCGGTGAGGGCATGGGGCTGGGTCTTTCCATTGTTTATGATATACTTGCACGCTGCGGAGCGCAGTTGGAAGTCTCTTCCCAGGAGGGGAAGGGTACGGTCTTCCGGTTGATCTTCATCACGCCGGATTTTATACAGGGAGTTGAGCCATGAAACAATGCATCGGAATCCTGTTGCTGCTGGCCCTGGCGGGCTGCGATGACGGCTCGTCCAAGCAGAACAACAACGTCAACAACGTCAACAATGCCAACAATCAGGACCTGCCGCCACCGCTGTGCCAGACCCAGCCGTCGGGGGAGGTCCTGTTCGTGGACGCCTCCGACGAGGCGGGCATCGGCGTCGATGGCGGGCACCTGCTGGGCAACCGCCTTGGGGCGGTGGATCTCGACGGCGACGGCTACCCGGATCTGGTGATCCACACCGGTGACGGCTATACCCGTGACCCGGCCGATACGCCGGACTACCAGCGAAAGAAGCGCGTGCTGCGCAACGTGGAGGATCCCGGGAACCCGGGACGCCGCAAGTTTGTCGAGTACACGGCCGATTCAGGCTATGACAGCATCCCGGACTCCTCGGAACGGGGTCGCGGCGCGAGCTTTGCGGTGGCCGGCGACATCAACGGCGACGGGCATCTGGATCTGGTCTCGGTGGTGTATGCCTCCACGGCCGAGACCGCGGTGGTGGACGAGACCACCGTGCTCTACGGGGACGGGGCAGGCCACTTCACACCGCAGACGGCGGCGCAACCCTGGGTGAACGACCAGTATTACTCCACGACCTCGGCCGCGCTGACGGACTTCAACCGCGACTCCTCGCTGGATCTCTTCATGGGTTATTCCTACAAGACTTACGGGACCTCTCCCCAGCAGGATCGGCTCTTCCGGAATTCGGGGGCGGGCACGTTCGGGGACGTCACCGAGTCGGCCGGCCTCACGACGCTGACCGGCGGCGAGGCCGAGGGGCACAACCACAAGCCGTCCTGGGGCGTCACCGTGTGCGACGTGAACCGCGATGGTTGGCCCGATCTCCTCTCCAGCTCCTACGGCCGTGCCTGGAACGGACTGTACCTGGGAATGGACGGTCGCACGTTCTCCGATGCCTCCGAGTCCTCCACCTATCGCGCAGACGATCTGATCGACTACTCCGACAACCAGTTTTACATCTGCCACTGCCGCCTGAACCCGGGTCCCGAATGCGACGAGGTCCCCCCGGGAACCCAGATGATCTCCTGCACCGATGACTACTGGTACGTGGGCTCCGATGATCAGCCCTACCGCAATGGCGGCAACACCTTCACGTCGCTGTGCGCGGACTTCGACAACGACGGCGACATGGACGTCTATCACGCGGAGATCCACCACTGGCACATCGGAAACAGTTCTGATTCTTCGCAATTGTTACGCAACACCGGGGAAACCCCGCTGCGCTTCGAGCGTCCGGGCAACGACGTGACCGGGCTTGGCCGTGTACACGAAATGTCCGACTGGAACGAGGGGGACATCACTGCCGTGACCATGGACTTTGACAACGACGGCCTGCTCGACATCCTGGTGGGCGACTCGGACTATCCGGGCACCAAGGCGCGCCTGTTCCGCCAGAAGCCCGATCACACGTTCGAGGAGGTGGCCGAGGCGCTGGACCTGGTCGCGCCGCGGGCCGGCGGCGTGACGTATCTGGACTACGATCAGGACGGCGATCTGGATCTGCTCGTCGGGTTCTCCCGCATGCGCTGCACCACCGCCGACACCGACTGCATCTTCGACGAACCCCGTGTGCGCCTGTTCCGCAACGACGGCGGATCCGGGCAGAACCGGGCCGTGTTCCGCCTGCGCGGCGGTGGCGCGTACGGCATGTCGAACACCTTCGCGATCGGGGCGCAGGTGAGCGTGACCGCCGGTGGCGTGACCCAGCTCCGGGAGATCCAGTCCTCGTTCGGTCACTTCGGCATCCTGACCCCGCTGGAGGCGTGGTTCGGGCTCGGCGCGGACTGCGAGATCACTCGTGTGGAGATCCGCTGGCCCAACCTGGAGAACACTGTGACGGTCCTCGAAAATGTGTCAGCCAATTATATTTATTATGTTGATGAAGTGGAGGGTCTTGTGCAATGGGAAGCCATGCCCGTTCAATAGCCTTGCTGGGCGCCCTGGCGCTGACGATCCTGCTGCCGGCGTCCTGCGCCGAACCAGGTAAAAAGACTCCCGCGCAGGTGCAGGAATGGAAGGACATGGACGTCATGTTCGTGTTTCCCTCCATGGTCCTGCCCGGCTCCCGACTCTGGATCGAGGGTGGCCCGTTCCCGGATGAGAGCTTCGGACCCACCGAGGTGGTGCTGGAGGGGACCTTTCACCATGATGACGGCTTCGTCCATGTGTTCGAGAGCCTGCCCGCCGTCCGGACAAGGGCCGATCGTGTCTACGTGGATCTCTCCGAGGCGGTGTTCACCCGGATCTGCGGCGGCGCCCGGCGCGAGGGCCAGCTCCTGGTGAACGTCTGGGTGCGCTCCACCTCGCTGTACTCGGGAAAGGCCTACACCTCCTCGGCGCTGCCTGCGGACCTGACCCTGGGTCTGGCCATCGGGCCGGTCCTGACGTCGGTCCAGCTCGACCCCTTCGTGTATCTGGAAGGGGGGTTGACCTTTGCAGGTCAGAACCTCCTGCTCTCGGCCGACGAGGGCGAGAGCGTGGCCGTGATCGAGGGATGCCTCCTGCCCGAGGGGAGCGCGGGTTCCTGCGAGGTCGACGGCGTGCCGATCGGACCCGTGGAGCTGCCGTTGACGGAGCTGGACCCGCGGACCCGGGACGGAGGCACGGTGGTGCTGCCGTCCCGCGTCTTTGGCGTGCATCCGGCCAGTTTCTCCGGCACGATCCGGCTGCGCAACCATCCGGTCTCCGGCGCGGATCTGGACAGTCCGGCGCTGGATCTGAACGTGGAGCTGCTTGAAGTGGAGTTGACCCAGGTATCCACGTCCTCCACCTCCCTGGGAGGCTTTGTGGACATCCATGGCCACGCGTTCGTGCCCGCCGCCGCCGGCTGCTCCACCGACCTGACCCTGCAGGGGACCTGGACGCCCGAAGGCGGTGTGGCCCAGGGGATCGACATGAGCTGGATTCCGGAGGTCGAGCATGGGGACCTGGCCCGGCATGTGCTCGACGAGCAGTCCGATCTGGGTCAGTTCATCGACCTGAGGACCGCGCGGGGGCGCCTGGACGTGGACCTGAGCGCGCGCGTCTGCTGCGGCGCCGAATGCGAGGTGAGCAACGCCATCCCACTGCAGCTCGAGATCCTCCCCGTGCTGCAAAAGGTGTTTCTCAGTTATCAGGACAGCTATGCCTCGGCCCTGGCCCAGTGGGGACTGACCGGCGTGGATGCGGCGATCCGGGACCGGGCGCTGGAGGTCATCCGCGGCCTGTATGCGGGGATTCATCTGGAGCTCGACGAGGATGAGATCACTGACTACAAACTCTTTTCCCGCGTGGAGATCCACGGATTCGATCCCAACGGGTTCGGGCTGCTCGGCTATGACAACTCCACAGGCAAGGATGTGGGAAACCAGCGTCTCCACGACGTGCTCGGCGGTCGTAACGCCGTGACCCAGGAAGATGGCTATCCAGGCTATGGGGGCGTGTTCCTGCACAGTTTCTTCGGCCTTTCGGAGAACCCTCCCACGGGGGTGACCACGATGGAGATCTCGGATCCCCTCTTCGACCGGATCTTCGACCCGTTCCGGCCGGATCGCCGGGGCACCCCGGTCAACGCCCAGGAGGCCGCCTCCTTCACGCCGGTGTCCTATGGACCCGCGTGTGCGACCGTCGGAACCAACCGGCTCGAGCGCGTGGCCTGCGCCGTCTATGCGCTGGGGACGCTGCTGGGCACCACCCTGGCCCATGAGATCGGTCACAGCCTGGGTCTGGCGCAGCCCTACGTGGAGGGCTCCTACCATAATCCCGGGGACGTGCCGCTGCGCTTGATGGATGCCGGCAATGCCCGACCGTTCTCGGAGCGTGCGGGGATCTCCGCGGCGGGGTTCGAAGCCTTCTGCACCGAGGATTTTCTCTACCTGCGGGCCGTGCTCCCGCACCCGACCATCGAAGGGTCGCCTTCGGGACGACCCGGCTGTGGCCAGGAATAGAAGATGCCCCTCCTCTTTCTCCTGCTGGCGATTCTCTCCGGCTGCGACTGGTTCTCCAGCTCTGACGACGACAGGAAGGCGCCAGAGAAGCCGATCCGGTTCTCCGACAACTCCGCCTATCTGACGCTGGTCAAGGACCAGATGACGAAGGTGCACGGCCCCTGGGACCGGTACCTGACGGCCAGCGGCAACCTGGTCAGGGACCGGACGCGCCTGAGCGTCTATGCCTTCCTGCGGCAGGGCGTCTCCAACCAGGAGATGAAGAGCGTCCTCGTGCTCGGCAAGACGGACCTGGTGCCCGGGGAGAATCCCGTGGTCGCGATGAAGGAGCTGGACGGGACCGTGCATGAGCTGCACCTGGTGCGTCTGGGATCGGCGTTCGAGCACCACCTGCTCTTCACGACGACCGGGCGCTTCAGTTCAGGTTTCCAGATCATCACGAGCGTCTATTGGGATGTCTCCAGGGATCCGAAGGGGAGTTGGGCCTTCCGGGAGGTGTGGAAGGTCACGCATGTGTACGATCCAGCGGTGCCGGAGAGCTATTCCCCGCCGGATTTTCATTACTGGGATGTGGATGACGACGGCGTGCAGGAGATCATCGTGACCAATCCCTGGAAGGGATCCCCGCCACCGTGGAAGTATCGATGGGCGGTCTTCCAATGGCACAAGACCCGCCGGGCGCTGGTCCCTCTGAGGGGACTGGCGCTGTTTCCGTTCAGGGAACAGGAGCCGGACTGGCTGGTCTGGTCGGTGCTGGAGATGCAGCGGATGCAGCAGACCGGCGAGCTGGTGCGGTACTTCGCGACCGGGCCCGCCTGCGACTCCTCCCAGGCGATGCTGCAGGCCCTGGCCTATTTTCCCGGGCAGCCCGAGGGGTCACCGGTCATCGTGTCCCGGGACGAACGCAATTGCCTCCTCCATGCAAACCTCGTCCACAAGGATCAGCGCATGCGGCTGCAGTTTGAGTTGATCGCCGATGTCTCACCGCTGTCAACGCGCTGGCGCATCTGCCGTATCCAGTTGTTCCGCCTCACGCATTGAAGTGCATCTCGGCCGCCGACGGGCACAGGGTGCAAACGATGCCCTGCACGATCTGATCCTGCAGCACGGGGGAGATCCAGAGGTAGAGGGAGGTGCCGGCCACGGCACAGGAGGAGATCCGACCGGTCTCGAGGGCCTCCTCGAGGTTGCCGAGGATCTGGGGTGAGAAGAACGCCAGGGGCGTCACATGGAAGCGCTGGCCGATCAGGCCGTCACCGAGCCATTTACGGGCCGATTCGTTGACCCACGTGACGATCATCTTCGTGTCCAAAAACAGCATGCCGAACGGATGCTGGGAGAAGGCCGTCTGGAGGTTGAACGGAGGTGCCGGACCGGGCTCGGGCGTGCGGACCGCCGTCTCCGGGACCTCGCTCTCGGCGGACACCACGGAGTTGGCGAGATCTCCCAGGGTGAGCAGGCGATCCTTCGGTGAGAAGGACAGCAGTCCGAACAGGAACGCCGCCAGCCGAGGGGAGATGGTGCGGCGCTCGAGGGGCAGGTTCAGTTCCCCCGACTGATGGAACATGGGCAGAACTCCGAAGGTCAGTTCGTGCAGCAGCACCCCCAGCGCGAAGGCATCCGCACCGGCGTTGGGCATCCCGCCGGAGAAGATCTCCGGAGGCAGGTACTCGCGGGTGACGTTCATCGCGAGCCAGTCGTCGAGGCGGCGCATGGGCACGAAATCCAGCACGATGACCCAGGGCTCCTGGGGACCGTGGGTCAGGAAGATGTTCTCGGGCTTGATGTCGCCGTGGAGCATGTTGCGCTCATGGATGGTCTTCAGGCACGAGGCGATCTGGGCACCGATGGAGCGGATGAAGTACTCCGAAAGTTCACGGTTTTGGGTGATGTGCCTGGAGAGGCTCTCTCCGGCCAGGAAGTCCATGACCCAGAAGGGACCGAGGTCGGGATCCTCACCGAAGTCGAGGGTGCGGACCAGGTGGGGATGGGAAAACTGCAGCCCGAAGCGCGCCCCGGCCAGAAAGTGCTGCACCTGATCGGGTGGAGTCGGCTTTCCTTCCCGGCGCAGCAGGATCTTGACCGCCACGGTGCGGTTCTCGACGGTGTCCAACGCCTCGAACACGGCGGATATGCCACCGGTTCCGGCGAGCCTGACGAGCTGGTACCGGTTCTGCAGGATGCGGGGTATTTCGAAAATGGGATTCATGGAACCACCGTTCGAAGGGTCAACTGTTCCAGCCTATCCTTTTTCTTCAGACAACAATAGTGTGTTCTTCTGGAGCCCCTTCCGGGGGAGGACAGGGGCAGGAGGAGACAGAAGGTGACGTAACCAGGCCACTGACGTTCAAGCTGGGCCCGGACACGCTCCGGAGGGGCGCCGCTGCCCAGCCAGGCCACGTTGGGGTTGCACAGGATGTCGGCGTTCTTGGAGCGCACGTGCGCCCAGGAGGCCTGCTTCAGGTGTCCGGGCTTGGTGAAAGCGCCCGTCCTGACCTTCTTGTGCGCGATCACCGGGTCGGTCAGGCCGAACGTGTCCACCACCTGCCCGATCCGGCTCTCGAACGCGATCGCACCGGCCCCACCCACCACCATGAGCGTGC